>MIAA01000014.1:124092-134431 GCA_001830425.1 Rhodospirillales bacterium RIFCSPLOWO2_02_FULL_58_16 | reverse complement strand
TCTTGCAAATCCGACTACGTCAAATCGCTAAAACCGCCCGGCAAATCAAGGGCGTTCGGAGTTTTTAACAGGGGACTAAATCTTCTCTGTGTCTCTGCGCCTCTGTGGTTAACGCCAACAAAAATATTTCACTGCTATTCTTATCTCTTTTTATCTCCCTTGCATCCCCGTATCTCCTTTTCATGCCGGCACCGTTTTTCATGCAATAATTAATAGATACCCAATCGGTATGACAGGTTATCTTTAATCCGAAAATACGGTTTTCAGCAGCAACCTCCCCCGCCCCCTCCTTGGTAAGGAGGGGAAAAATGGTTGTCCTTCTTGGCAAAGAGAGGAAAGCGGATGGCGCGAGATAGAAAAAATTCCTCCCCTTACGAAGGGGAGGTCAGGAGGGGTTTGCGGCGCAAACGTCGCTCAAGGAATCAGCGCCTCGAAGGCGGCGGCGGCCTGCGGCCAGTCCCAGCGGCGCTGTTTGTCCAAGGCGGCGGCGTGTTGTTTACGCCATAGATCGTCATCCGAAAGCAGCCTGACCGCCGCTTCGGCGAAGGCCTCGTCGCCGTCGGCGATGAACCCTGTTTCGCCGTCGATGACCCGCTCCGCGACGCTTCCCAGATTCTGCACGACCGCCGGCGTTCCCATGGCCTGGGCCTCGCCCACCGCCAGGCAGAAGGTCTCGTTGACGTCGCCACGGTAAAGCATCACCCTGGCGGCGCGCAGTTCTTCGGCCAGTTGCCTCTTGGCGACGGGACCGCGCAGGACGACGCCCCGTTCGGACATTGAGCGGGCGCGGTCAAGAACCGCCTCCATTTCGCGCCGCTTGGCGTCCCCCACCTGTCCGTAGGTGGCGGCGCCGGAAAAGATATGCAGTTCGGCTTGCGGCATGCGGGGGTGGATGGCGTCGTCCCACAGCTCCAGCAACCAGTCCAGCGAACGCAACGGATTGGAGGTAAACACCGCTCTCGGCGGCGGCGGATCGGTCGCCGTTTCGGCGTCAAGAAAGATGTCGGGAATGCCGTAGGGAATCACCACCCTGCCGCCGTCGGGCGCCCAACGCGGATAGGTGGCGGCGTGATACTCGCCGATAAAAATGATGGCCGGGCGGATGCGCCACAGCTTTGACAGATAGCGCCATTTCAACAGATATTGCGCCGGGTTATGGATCCAGAAAACGGTGCGTCGCGCTCCCGGCATCAGGGGGATCAGCTTGTCGCCCCGGTTGGCGATGTAAAGGTCGGCGCTCGGCGGAAGGCCGTCGGCGATGGGAGACCAGCGGACGCCGTTATGGGTCATGGCGGATTCGCATTTGTTGCACACCGTCACTTCGTGGCCGCGCTTCGCCAGTTCATCGAAAAGGAATACCACCGAGGATTCAACGCCGCCCAGCGGCTTGCTTTCCATGGTCCTGCCGTCAAAGCTGATGCCGTCGTCGGCCAGCACGATGCGCGACACTAATCTTTCTCCAGCTTGGCCTTGAGGTGAGACAGCAGAGGGTAAAGCCCGGCGCAAAGAGCGATCAGCAGGCCGTAGCCGCCCTCGCGGTAGCCCTTGCGCATCACATAGCACTTGAAGAAGCGCGAAAACAGCCGCCGGATATTGTCGGCCAGGGAGCCGATCTCGCCCGCATCCCTGAGGTCTTTGGCGCGCGCCGATGAATAGTTGTCCAGGCGCCTGATCATGTCCGAGATATTGCGATCCACCAGATGGTCAAGCCGGCTTTTCAGCATCGCTCCCTTCTGTCCCGACCATTGCAGCCTGGGGTGGACCCGCTGGTCGCCCCATATCTTGGACCCCTTGCGGAACAGTCCCGGATAGGCGGCCTTGCCGAAGGAGCATCCCCAGCCCCAGCGCACCAGTTTGCCGCCGATGTAGTTGTCCACCAAAATCTCATGCCGATCATAGGGAGATGTTTCGACGGTATAGCGGATTTCTTCGGCCAGGGCTTCGGGAACCCGTTCGTCGGCGTCGATCTCGAATATCCATCGGCCCCGGCAGGCCTCGATGGCGGCGTTGCGGCGCTTGCCTTCGGTGTCCCACGAGCCTTTGACGATGCGGTCGGTGAAGCGCCCGGCGATGTCTTCGGAGCCGTCGATGCATTTATCCAGCAGCACCACAATCTCGTCGGCGAAGGTCAGGCGCTCCAGGC
Source organism: Rhodospirillales bacterium RIFCSPLOWO2_02_FULL_58_16 (assembly GCA_001830425.1). Lineage (NCBI taxonomy): Bacteria > Pseudomonadati > Pseudomonadota > Alphaproteobacteria > Rhodospirillales > Rhodospirillales bacterium RIFCSPLOWO2_02_FULL_58_16. The sequence goes on along the minus strand of MIAA01000014.1, from coordinate 132,288 downwards.
ATTTTGCCAGTTGAGCCTCCTCGTTGCGGACGGAGATCACCGCCGAAAGCTTGATGTCCGCGCTCATGACAGGCCTTTTCCTGCTTCAACGGCCCGTTTCCACAGGTTTCGGGCGGCTTCTTCCGCCGTATCCACCGACAGGCTGTCCATCAGGGTGTCGGTGTTGCGGTGATCAAATTCAGGGGGAAAAATTTTCTCGAAGGGAACGCTGGTTTGGGCCGCGTCGCACAGCGGTCCCCACGGAGCGTAATGTTTCGCCATGCTGGGACCGAAAAGGCCGAGGGTGGGAATGCCGGAAGCCGCCGCCAGATGCATCAGTCCCGAGTCGTTGCCGACGTAGAAGGCGCACCGCTTCAGGCAGGCGAAGGCGTCCAGCAGGTCCAGCTTGCCTACCAGATCGATGCGTCGTTGTTCGGGGATGGCGTCAATCAGGCCGAGGGCCATCGGCCGTTCGTCATCGCGTCCGAGTACGGCGACGCGGGCGCCGGGAAGGATGCCGTCGGCGGCGCACAGGCGTTCGATCAGTTCGGCGAAGCGTCCGACCGACCATGTCTTGGCCCGCCAGTTAGCGGTCGGTCCCACCGCCAGCACCGGCGTTCCGTCGGGAATATGGCGTTGCGCCGCCTCGACATGTTTGCCGTTGATCCATAGTCGCGGCGCCGGAGGAGCGTCGGCCAGGCCGATCACTTCGGCCAACTGGCGGATGCGGTGAATGCCGTCGCGGCTTTTCCCCATGCGCCGACGCTTGCCCGCCGCCAGCATGTAGTACATGGGGGAGTTTCTGAGATCGACCAGGATGTCCCAGTAGCGTCCGATGCAAGCCGCCAACAGCATCGGCCAGTGCATGGAGAACGCCATCTTGTTCAGCACGATAATGCGCTCCAGGTTGGGCGTCGTTTCAAACAGATTCGCCGCCGCCGGCCCGCAGGCGACGGTGATGCGGGCGTCCGGGTTCTCGCCGATCAGGTGATCGAGCAGACCGGTCGACAAGATGGCGTCGCCGACGCGCGTTGAAGAAATAAACAAAATCCGCTTGGTCACGGAGCCTCCTTAGAGCATAGGCCTTAATCATTGATCCATGACCCCCTCTAACTCCCCCTTTAAAGCAAGGGGGAGAATTTTTCCACTTTTTTCCCCTCCTTGCCAAGGAGTCCGCCCATTTTTACCCCTCCTTGCCAAGGAGGGGCCGGATGATCGGATCGGCGCGTCAGGACGGATTGAATGTTGCCTGCGGCGGACATATCATGCGTTGATGATTGAAACCGGAAAATTTCCTCCCCTTGAACCAGGATTCATGATGGCGACGGCGGCCTTTGTCGCCATGGTTCATATTGCGTGGTATCTGGGGTTTGATTGGCTGGTGGTCAACGGCGACATGGCCGACGGCGACAGTTTTGCGCGGCTGGTGCGCGTTACCCTGCTTTACGAGAGCGGAGAGTGGTTCAATTCCGTTATTCCGCGCTCCAACGCTCCCTTCGGCGACACCCTGCACTGGACGCGCCTGTTCGATGTTATCCTGTTGTCGCTTGCCGTGCCGATGACGCCGTTTCTCGGCTTCGCCAAGGCGCTCTATTATGCCGGCGCCGTTGTCAGTCCGTTGCTGCATGTGTTGACGGCGTTGGCGCTGGCGTGGGCGGCGTCTCCGCTTATCGGTCGCGCCGGGGCCTATGTCGCCGGAGCGCTGACCGCCACCAGCTTCGGGGTGCTGGGATACGCCATCGCCGGCCACGCCGACCATCACCTGTTGTTCGCCTTGATCACGGTTCTGGCCTTCGGCTTTCTGGCGCGTGCTCTTTCGGGTCGGGACGGGTGCGCCATGGCGGCGGGCGCCGTGGTCGCCGTCGGGGTGTGGTCAGGAACCGAAGCATTTGTCTTTCTCGGCCTGTGCCTGTCGATTACGGGCCTGATGTGGGTGGCGGGGGAGAAAGAGGCGGCGCGGTTGAACTTTTATCTGGTCTTCGGTCTGGCGGCGGGGCTGACGCTGGCGCTGTTGGTTGAGCGCGGGCCAAGCCACTACATTGATGTTGAATTCGACCGGGTTTCGATTGTTCACCTGAGCATGGCGGCGCTGTTGCTGGCGTTCTGGGGCGCCGTCCTGGCCGTCGGCGCTCATTGGGAAAGAACGGGCATTGCCGGACGCCTTGTTGTCGGCATGGGGGGCGCCGCCGCCGTCTTCGCCGCGTTATGGCTGATTTTCCCCGATGTCCTGAAAGGCCCCATGGCCGATGTCGATCCGGAGCTTCTTCCCGTTTTCGAGGGCATTGCCGAGTATTCCCCCATTGCCGACACCGCTCATTTCCTGATTTACGTCGGCGGCGTTTTGATTGCCCTGCCCTGGACCCTTTGGCGCATCCGCGAGGAATGGTCGGGCAAGGAGCGCTGGGTCTGGTTGTTTATCGCTCTCGCCGTCGCCGTCTTCGCGGTGTTTGCCGTCAACTGGGTGCGCTGGTCCATGTATTTGGGGATTTTCAGCATCGTCGCCATGACCGATTTACTGTTTCGCATCGACGGCGTTCTGTCGGCGCGTCTTCGAGGAGCGCCGCGCATCCTCGCCAAGGCGGGCGCCGTGCTGTTGCTGGTGATGGGGCCATGTCTCGCCGGCGTCGCCCTGCTTGATGACAAGAAGACGAAGGTCAAAGGAGAATTCAAGCGCGAATGTGACCTCAAGACGGTAGCGGCGTTTCTTAATCAGCCCCGCTGGGCTGATCGTCCCTACACCATCGTCACTTCGGTGAATTTCGGCAACGAATTGATGTACAGGACCAAGCATTTGGTGCTTTCGACGCTGTTGCACAGGAATTCTTCCGGCATTCTCGACACTACCAGGCTGCTGGGAAGCGTGGACGAGCAGGAGCTTACAAGGTTGGTGCGCAAGCGCCGCGCCGACCTCATTTTAATATGCCTCGTTCCCGGCAGCTTCAAATATTTCACCGAAAAAGAGGATCAAAGGGTGCTGGTCAAGCGCCTGCTGCGCGGCGACTTTCCCTCCTGGATCGACGAGGTTCAACTGCCCCCGGAAATGAAGGACGAGTTCCGCCTGTTCCGGATACAGGCGCCGTAACGTCCATGGCCGACAAAAGAACCCTGCTGTTTGATCTGACCGTTCCGCCGGTGATGCTGCTGGTTCCGTTTGTCGCCTTCGTTCGCTTTCACAGTTACGATCTGTCCAGGCCGGAGCTTATTCTCAGCGGCCTGTTGCTGGCGTGTATGGGGCCGGCGTTCAGCGGATTGATTCTCCTTCGTCCGCATTCCTTGCGCCCCGCCCTTCTGGCCGTTTTGCTTCTGTTGTTCGCCGATTTGCAGTTTCGTCCGGGCAACCAGAAAACCGCGAGCTTTTTCTCAAGCCTCGCCGGTGAAACTTTATCTCCGCTGTTGTTGGCGACAGCGGTTGTCGCCGGCCTGATCATTTGTTTTATGGCGACGTGGCTTCTGCGCCGGCATCTCGGGTTCATTTTTCTCACCACTTTCGGCGTGATGCTGATCGGCGCTCTGATATTGCCGGTCGAGGCAAAGGTTCACGGCGAGCTTCCCATCAAAGAAACCGCCGAGCCGGGAAATAACAAGGGCGTAATCCTTCACCTCATTCTCGACGAGCATATCGGCATCGAAGGCATCCCCGTTGATATTCCGGGCGGCGCCGAATTAAAGAGGGAGTTGATAAAGTTTTACGATGAATTCGGCTTCAGGCTGTACGGGCGCGTGTTCAGCGAATACTCACAGACTGATGATTCCCTTTCCAGCATGCTGGGCGAAAAGAAAGCAGGCGCGGTGGGGGAGAATCTCAGCGGCATTGATCTTCGGTCTAATGTCCGGTTCGATAAATTGTCCGGCGACGGATATAAAATCAGGGTTTATCAGACTGATCTGCTTAATTTCTGCGCCCACCGTAGCGTGGACTATTGCTTCGTTTATCCTGTCAACAGCGTCGGCTCGCTGATGGACGCCGACCTTGCCGCAAGCGCCAAGGCAAGGGTTATCCTCGGCCTCTTTTTCTCCGAGTCGCTGACCTACAACTTCATTTCAATACTACGTCAGAGGGCGGATCGCGCCCTCGGCGGAAGCCTGCTCTCCTGGGAAGTGGCGGAACCGACCATCAATCCCCTTCCGTCCATTAAAATCATCGACCGGGTGATGACTGACCTTCGCCGTCAGGAACGGGGCGCGGCCTATCTGGCGCATATTCTATTGCCGCATTACAGCTATATCTTCGATCAGGAATGCCGCATACGCGCCGATGTCGCGGAGTGGCTGAAAAGCACAAAGTCTCTGTTCGGCAATACGCCGCAATCCCGAAATCAGCGCTACCGCCTTTATTTCGATCAGGTGCGTTGCACCTATAAAAAACTGGACGCCTTGTTTAACGACATGCGTGAAAACAAAACATTCGGCGAGGCGACTATTATCATTCATGGCGATCACGGTTCGCGCATCGCCCTGACGGAGCCACGCGCCGCCGCCGATGACAGCGTCTCGGATGCAGACCTTGTCGATACATTCTCGACCTTGTTTGCCGTCAAGATGCCCGGCGCAGCCGAGGGTTATGAGGAGCGGACGATCTCGCTTCAGGATATCTTCGCCGAGTTGATGCTGGAGCAGCCGACCACGGGCGCCGGCAACCATATTTCCATTACCCCCATGCCCCGGAAAAAGGGCGATCCGTTTACCCGCAAACCCTTCAATCCTTCTTTATGGCCAGGGCGATGATCTGCCAACCCCAGGGGGCATCAGGCAGGCTCAACGGCAGTAATCGGTTAAATAAAGCCATGACTACGCGGGCCGTCAAGCCGGGTTTGCCGTCGGCGTCGGCGATCAGACGCTTGCCGCGCAGCAGAACCGCCAGCCGATACAAGTTGAAGACAGGGAAGCCGGCGGCGGCGACTCCGATCACATTGAAACCGGCATCCTCCAGCACCTGCTTGAGTTCCGCCTTGGTGAAATGGCGGCGGTGGCCCAGGTGACGGTCAAAGGCTGATACAGGACCGTCGGGGACGGTCACGACCAGGGCGCACCCCGGCTCCATCATGGCGGCGGCGTTGGTTAGCAGCCGGGTCGGGTCGTCAACATGTTCCAGCACTTCGGAACAGACGGCGTGGGTCGCCCATCCGGCCAACTCTCCGGGTTCCGGTTGCGGGCCGGTCAAATCACTATGGACCAGCGTGACGCCGGGCAGTTTCCTTTGCGTTTCCTCAAGGCCGTCGCGGCTGATATCGACGCCGGCCATGGTCGTCGTCGGATAACGCCGTCTCAGTTCAGCCAGCAGATCGCCGGAACCGCAGCCGATGTCGAGGACATGCGCCTGCGTCTCGATACCGACGTCTTCCAATATCCTGAAAATCAGGCGGCGGCGAAAGGCTTGCGCCGGATTGGCTTTGGCCGAATCGGCGTAGCGCCGCCAGTGATTGTCCCACGGCTCGGCATTGGTTGACGGCGCGGCGCACTCGGCGAAGGTGTTAAGTCCGAACTTGTGCCTGAAGCAGCGGATATGGGCGGGGTCGAACCCGGCCTCGATCAGCAGGGGCAGAAGGTCGTCGGGATCGTAATAGGTTTTGTGGTCATCCATTTCCTCGACCGGGCTGAGGCCGAGGCGATAGGCGGCGAATTCCAGGTAGAACTTGCCCTTCCATGACGGCGCGTTGATCAGGCATATGCCGCCGGGGGCGGTTATGCGGCGTATCTCTTTAAGGGTATCGACCGGGTTCCACAGGTGTTCGATCACCGAATTGCTGATCACCACGTCCAGCGATGCGTCGGCGATCCCGGCCAGCGCCTTCGGCAAACGCCCTTCAATGGCGGTGATCTTGGGGTGGGCCTTTAACTCGGGGGAAATGCTGATGTCGGTTATGGTCAGGCTCTCGGCATCGTTCAGAAACAGGCGGCTGACGCCGGCATGATAGCCGCAGCCGATGTCGCCGATCCTCGCTCCCGGATATCGTTTAATCGTCAGGCGGATGCGTCGCGCCGAGAGCCAATGGCCGAACTTGTCGACAAAGGTCGGCGGGCGCTCTTCGCCATATGATTGTTGACGCGGGTCAGGAGCGGCCATCGGTCGGCATGGAGGCGGCGATAGCGTGCAGCAACAGGGTTGAAACGAAGGTCAAAAATGACATCACGACGGCCAGCAACCCGGCCACCGCCATATGGTTGGCGGTGAGCAGTTCCGCCGTGACCGTAAAGTCCGCCTTGACGTAGGCGTCAAGAAAGCCGTAGGCGAGGCCCAGCCCCAACAGCATCAGGACGGCGCTGCCGGCGATTGTCGGCGTATAGGCGAACACCTTCAGCCGGCGTCGGGCGGTGTCGCCGCTGGGGTCATAGAGGGACTGGGCCATGCAGCCGAGGAACACGCTTTGCAGGCCGACGATGGATAATGTCGATCCCAGCATCATGGTGTTCAGCGAGAAAGTGACGCCGCCTATGGTTATGGGTCCGCCGGCCAGGGCCAGAGTGATAAGCAGGCCGACGGCGAGCAACAAGGCGCCCGGCTTCATGACAAAAAAGTCGGCGCCGTAGACCAGCATGGTGCGCAGGTTGATCCATCCGGCGTACCACGACGAGAACCAGCCCGCTCGTTTATGGTGGCTTTGGCGACCTTCGATGTCCTTGTAGAACTTCACCGGCACTTCCACCGTCTTCAGGTTCATGCGCACCGATTTGACGATCATCTCCGAAGCGTATTCCCATGATCGCGACCTCAGATTCATCCGTTTCAGGGCGTCCAGGGTCAGTCCGCGCATGCCGCAGTGAATGTCGGAGAACTCGGAGCCGTAAATGAAGTTGAGAATGAAGTTGGTCAGCGGGGTGCCGAAATAGCGGTGCAGCGGCGGCATGGCGTCGGTCTCGATAGAGCCGGCGAAGCGCGATCCGATGACGAATTCATAGCCCTCGCGGAAGAAGGCGAGGAAGGGCAGGATTTCACGAAAGTCGTATGTGCAGTCGGCGTCGCCGCAGATCACATACTTGCCGCGAATGATCGGAACGGCGTCCCGATAGGCCTGTCCCAGTCCGCGCCCGGGAGTCTTGAGAACCCGCGCCCCTTTGGCCAGGGCGATTTCGCCGGTATTGTCGGTTGAGCTGTCGATGATCAGAATTTCGGCGCTGACGCCGGCTTTTTCTATGCCTTCGCGGCACCAGTCCATGAAACGCGAGATTACTTTTCCCTCGTTCATCGCCGGGATAACGATGGAAATCTCGGGATTGGCAACGTCGTTATCGGGCAGAAGCAGGATCGCCTGATCATTATGCTTGGAGGGCAAACTCATGCTTTTTTACTGCCCCTCTTCCTCGGCGTTGATAGCGCCCTCGAAGAAAAGGTAGGCATCGACGCCGCCCAGCACAACCCCGTCGAATCCTTGCGTGACGATGCCGGAGATCAAGGACTGGGCGTCTCCGGTAATGACTTTCTGCCACTCCGGTTGCCAGTATTGAACATAATAATTATCGGGATCGTCGCGGTGCGGGGCGTTGATCCACAACGGCGATCCCTCCCGCCAGTGAGGCTTCCAGTAGTAGCGGTAGCTGGCCGCCGAGCCGATGTCTACATGGGCGAGGACCAGCCGCCGTCCTCCCACTTTTTTGAACTTGAGAGTCTCCACGGCTTTTTTGCTTAAAGGGGCGCGGCCATGGAAAATATCGGTGATGACCACGTCATAATTGGTGTCGTGTATCTTCATGGCGAATTCATCCACCCGGCCGAAAGCCGATGAATCCCCGATGACGAGAAAATTCATGGCGTCCCGCAAAGACAGGATGCTGGTAGGATTCTCGTTTACCGGACGTTTAGGGTAAGGAGGAAGGCTGTTGATATCCTCTATTCGTTGATGGGCGGCAAACGGAATGTAGCCCTTGGCGGAATTCAGGCTATAGGATTGATCCGCCGTTTCCGCCTTCCCGGCGTAGTCAACCACCAATACCTTGAGGCCGTTTTCCTTGGCCTGATCGGTCAGCGCAAGCAACGCCGTCTGCTTGTCCTTGTTGACGGGAGCGCCCATGCCGAAAAACAGCGCTTCCTGCAGAACGCCGTCGATGGAGTGCATGTAGGCGTAGGCCGGAGACGATTTTTCCGGGTCCGCCACATCCTGCTTGACCAGCAGTTCAGGGCCGTTTTGCGGGATCACCACGAAGGCGGGGCGCAGGCTTCGCGCATAGTTGCTGATGTTCTGCACGAATTTACGCATCTGTTCGCGGTAGTCGAGAATGTCG
>MIAA01000014.1:122676-124054 GCA_001830425.1 Rhodospirillales bacterium RIFCSPLOWO2_02_FULL_58_16 | reverse complement strand
CCTTCCCTGAATGGTGGTCTTGCCCTTGGTCTGGGCCGAGGCGGGAGCCGCGCTCAATACAAGAAAGGCCGCAATCGTGATTATTAGAGCCTTTAAAGTCGGCGTCATTGCGACCGCGAGCGTCAGCGACGCGGGAAGCAATCCAGACGGCTGTTTTGCTTCCTGGATTGCTTCGTCGCTCCGCTTCTCGCAAAGACGGTGAGGCGTGGCCCGGTGCGGCCTTGAGTGATGCCAATCAATCTTTAAGTATTCTAGATTATATTTCATTTATGATTCGCAAGTTATCCGGTCATTTCCGCCACTTTTTCGGCAATGGCGAGCGAGGCGGTCAGGCCGGGAGACTCTATGCCGAAAAGGTTAACCAACCCCTTAACGCCGTGAACTTCGGGGCCGTGGATGATGAAATCGGCGGCGGGTTCGCCCGGCGCCTGGACCTTGGGGCGGATGCCGGCATAGCCCGGTTGCAGCGACGCCCTGGTCAGTCCCGGCCAGTAGCGCACGATAGCGTCGTAAAAGGCCTCGGCGCGGTCGGGGTTGACGGTGTAGTCCTCTTCATCGATCCATTCCAAGTCGGGGCCGAAGCGCGCCTGTCCTCCCAGGTCCATGGTGTAGTGCATGCCCAGGCTGGCGCCGGTCGGCGCCGGATAGATCAGGCGTGAGAACGGCGGCCGTCCCGGCAAATAAAAGTAATTGCCCTTGGCCAGATGGCGCGGCGGAACGGACGCCGGCGGCACCCCCTTGATCGAAGCCGCCACCGCCTGGGAACCGAGACCGGCGCAGTTGATGACGACGCCGCACGTCAAATCCATGGGGTGACTCCCGCCCACATGCAGAATGATCTTGCCGTCGCCGCCGCCGTCGCCGCCGGTCACCGGGCTGTTGTAGGCGATGACCGCGCCGTGTTCCTCTGCTTCCCCAAGCAGACTCAGCATCAGGGCGTGGGCGTCAATGATGCCGGTGGACGGCGACAACAACGCCATGCGGCAATGCAGGTTAGGCTCCAGGGCCATGGCCTCCGCGCCGTCAAGCCGTTTCAGGCCGTCAACGCCGTTCTGTTCAGCCTTGGCCGCCAGATCGTCAAGCGCCGACTCATCGTCGGCGCAGGTGGCGACGATCAGCTTGCCGCACCGCCTGTGGTTAATTCCATGGCTGGCGCAATATGCGTAGAGCATCTTGTTTCCCCGAACGCACAAGCGGGCCTTGAGGCTGCCCGGCGCGTAATAGATTCCGGCATGAATGACCTCGCTGTTCCTTGAACTGATGCCGGTTCCAAAGGCGCTCTCGGCCTCCAGGATAATGGTTTCCATGCCCTTTGCGGCCAGCGCCCCGGCGACGGAGATGCCGATCACCCCGGCTCCGATCACCGCGCAGTCTATGG
>MIAA01000014.1:120675-122660 GCA_001830425.1 Rhodospirillales bacterium RIFCSPLOWO2_02_FULL_58_16 | reverse complement strand
CCCGCCGGTCAAGCGTGGAGGCGCAACCTCTTGAAGTTCACCGTTAAACGTAGTACATTATTGCCGTGATCAAGTCATGGCGAAATGCGCCAAGCCGAAAGGTTTGGGAGGGTGAAAGGCCGAACCGGTTTCGTGGAGCCGACGTGGGGGCCGCCGTCGATCTTCTTTTGGCTCTGAACGTCGCCAAATCCTTGCTTGATCTTAGCCCTCTTGCCGGCGTCGGCCTGCACAAATTGAAAGGTGATCGCAATGGGCAGTGGGCGATGACCATAAACGGTCCGTGGCGTATCTGTTTCGAGTTCAAGGACGGCCATGCTTACAATGTGGAAATAACCGACTATCACAAAGGATAAACCGATGCCGCCGATCTCCCACCCCGGAAACCTGCTGAAACGTGAACTCAAGGCGCGTGGCCTGAGCGCCAATCGATTGGCGCTGGATATGGGCGTGCCGTCGGGCAGGATCACCGATATCCTCAACGCCCGGCGCTCAATCACCGCCGATACCGCCGTCAGGCTGGGGCGTTACTTCGGCAACGGCGGCCAATTCTGGCTCGATCTGCAAGGTCAGTACGACATCGCGGTTGTCGAACGCGACCGAGGCGCTGAACTCGACAGGCAAATTCACTCCCGCAGCACCGCCGCATAATCCGCTCATGGACAAACGGAACTATGCGGCGCGTGATCTTGCCAATTTGGTGCATCCCTACACCAATCTGGAGGCGCATAAAAAAGAGGGGCCGCTGGTTATCGAGCGGGGCGAAGGAGTGCGCGTCTTTGATGCCGACGGCAAGGCCTACATCGAAGGCATGTCGGGGCTGTGGTGTACGGCGCTGGGATTCTCCGAGAGGCGGCTGATCGACGCCGCCGTGCGGGCGCTGGAGACTCTCCCCTTTTATCACAGCTTCAGCGGCAAGGCGCCGGCGCCGACCATTTATCTGGCCGAAAAACTGCTGTCGATGGCTCCCAGGCCCAGGACCAGGCCGCCGTTGACCAAGGTGCTGTTTTCCAACTCCGGCTCCGAGGCCAACGACGCCGCCGTTAAGTTGATCTGGTATTACAACAACGCCGTCGGCAGACCGGCCAAGAAGAAGATCATCTCGCGGCGGCGGGCTTACCACGGAGTCACCGTGTGTTCGGGCAGCCTGACCGGCATCCCCGCCAATCACCGGGACTTTGATCTTCCGATAGCGCCGATCCTGCATGCCGACTGCCCCCTTTATTACCGCTTCGCCGAAGACGGCGAGAGCGAGGAAGACTTCGCCGGCCGTCTGGCCGGAAATCTGGAACGGATGATCATCAGCGAAGGCCCCGATACCGTCGCCGCTTTCTTTGCCGAGCCGGTGATGGGAGCGGGAGGCGTCATCACGCCGCCTGCCGGCTATTTTCAAAAGATACAGGCGGTCCTCAAGAAATACGATGTGATGTTCGTCGTTGACGAGGTGATTACCGGCTGCGGGCGCACCGGCAACATGTGGGGGTGCGAGACCTACGGTCTGGAGCCTGACATGCTGACCACCGCCAAGGCTTTATCGTCGGCCTATGTGCCGATCTCGGCGCTGATGATCTCCGAGCCGATCTTTGAGGCGATGGTCGCCGAAAGCGGCAAGATCGGCGTTTTCGGCCACGGCTATACCTATTCCGGCCACCCGGTGGCGGCGGCGGTGGCGCTGGAAGCCCTGAACATCTATCAGGAAAGAGACATCCCGGCCCGCGTCCGCGAGAAGGCGCCGCTGCTTCAGGACGGTCTGACGGCATTCAAGGACCACCCTCTGGTCGGCGATGTGCGGGGCGTCGGACTGGTCGCCGCCGTCGAACTGGTGCGCGACAAGCGGACCAGGGAGGCTTTCGACATCAAGGAGGGCATCGGCCCCTATCTGATCAAGAGAGCGCAACAATACGGACTGATCACCAGGAGTCTCGGCGATGTCATCGCTTTCGCGCCGCCGCTGATCATAGAGCCGGAAGACATTGCCGCCATGCTCG
>MIAA01000014.1:119292-120642 GCA_001830425.1 Rhodospirillales bacterium RIFCSPLOWO2_02_FULL_58_16 | reverse complement strand
CCACGTCTTTTCACCAGGAAACGGACAAGTGGATAGACGTGGACCGCCGGGTCAAGCCCGGCGGTGACGGAAGAGAGCAATTATCAGGTCAGGGCATTTCGGTGAGCAGGACATCGCCCTCGCGGGAGCCGAACGCCATGCGCCGCGTGCCGGGAATCAAGGTGATGAAATACCTGGACTGGATGGGAAGCTTATAGGTTGCCGTCTTGTCGCCGGTCTTGGCGTCAAGGATGCGCAGGACATCCTTCATGTCGAGGATGTAGATGCTCTTGCCGTCGGAAACGATTTCCGCCATCACCGCCGACCAGTTTTCCTCAAGCCACTTCTTTTGATAGTCCATGGTCCGGTGACGCCAGACCACGCCGCCGGTCTTGATGTTGATGGCGAATATCCAGCCCCGCGACGACCAGAAGTAGGCCATATTGCCGACCACCAGATGGGAATTGATGAAATTGCCGGACTCAAAGCCCCACATAATCTTGCCTTGGGCCGGGTCGATGCCGAACAGATTGTCCTTGTAGCCGCCGGCGACAAGGATATCGCCGGAGACGTGAAGCTGGCGCAGATACTGCCACTTGACGCTGTTGTCGATGCTCCACAGAAGCTTGCCGTCCCTGGCCGACAGGGCGTACAGCGGGCCGGCGCCGGGGCCGACAAGAATAGTGTCCTTATAGACGGTGGCGGCATAGCCGACCTGTGAGCCTTCCACGGTGGGGAAGGTCCACAGCGTCTTGCCGGTCTCGACGTCAACGGTGATCAGCTCCGATCCCTCGCCGAAATGAATGCGCCCGTCGTTGTACAGGGGCAAACCCAACTGATGCCCCTCCCTGGGGGCGCGGCTCCAGCGCGGCTCGCCGCCGGCCTTGTTCCAAACCGCCAGTTGATGATGCCCGCCGGTGATGATGCGGTCCTCGGCCAAGCGGGGACGGAAAGACGACCCGGCGCTGAGCGGCTGTTGCCACAGGCGTTCGCCGCGATCAATGTCCCAGGCTTCCAGCGTCTTGTCGCCGGATAAATAGAGGCGGGGGCCGTCAACCGTGAAGGGGCTGAGAACGCCGTTCCCCGTTTTCCATCGTCCCAGGATTTTTAGTTCCTGCTCGGCGGCGGCGTAAGAATTGCGGGCAAAAAGAAGCGGCGCCGTCGTAACCAACGCACAAGCGTTAAGCAACAAACGGCGCCGCGAGATAATCATAACCAAATAAGCCGGTTATCAGTCTTTAGTTACACTTGGCCCCTTGGTTGATCCACTTGAACATGATGTCAAGAGCGCTGGGGTCACGGTCTTCACCCATATCGACGCCCATCGGCATGCGGTTCTCGGTAAGACGCAGCCACAGCTTGGAATCCATC
>MIAA01000014.1:92723-119196 GCA_001830425.1 Rhodospirillales bacterium RIFCSPLOWO2_02_FULL_58_16 | reverse complement strand
CGGCAGAACGTTGTTCTTGAAGTGATCGTCGTCCTTGAGGCCGTCCTCAATCCACTTTTTAACAGCCAGATGCTCGGCCGTGTTGTTGGGATAAGCCGGATCAACGCCGAGAGGCATGCGGTTGTCCCTCATCCGGCGGCGGATGGTGCCGCCCTTGTGCTTGCCGGCGGTGAGGATGGGATGCGGCGCGGTGCCGTCGGCGGGAGCCGCGGCGCCCGCGACGATGCCGGCGCAGGTGGTCAGGTCGAGACCGCCGGGGCTTTTCTTGCCGTCGGTGGAGTTGTGGCAGGTGACGCAAGAAGCGCCGGCGCCGAAGACGCCGGGGACACGCATCAATGTCGCAATGTTGTCATAGGTAACGTCAGCCGTCTTTAACGCGGCCTTTACGGCTTCCTTTCTGAAATCCTTTTCTTCTTCGGCGGGAGCCGCAGCCGGAGCCGCAGCAGGCTCCGCAGCGACGGCGGCGGCGCCGAAACCGAGCGCCATGCCGAAGGTAACGGCGACGGCCAGAACGGGCCATGCCTTGTTGAACTTGGTAACACCACTCATATACGAGTCCTCCCCTTCTTTAAAAGTTGTCCTAAATCCCTGTTCATTACCTGAATTCATCAAAGGCGAGTCACGATAACAAAACCCAACTAAATGACTCAACAATAAACGCGAACGCCCCCAGGTAAACCGTTTAGACGGTCACGATCTTATCATAATTTTTTTTCAGGTAAAGGCCTCGTTTTCTTTAAATTGAGAAAAAAACCTTTAAAACATTGTACGGCGGTCATATGTGTAAGGAAATTAAAGCGTTGAATACGAACAAGAGGAAATAAAATGGCATTCAAACTCCCCCCCCTGCCCTTTGCCCCGAACGCGCTTGAACCGCACATTTCGGCCAATACGCTCTCCTTCCATCACGGCAAGCACCACAATGCCTATGTCGTCAATCTCAACAATCTGGTCGGCGAGACCGATGACAGTCTGGAGGATATCATCAAGGAATCCGCCGCCGATCCCGCCAGGGCCGGCGTTTTCAACAACGCCGCCCAGGCATGGAATCATGCTTTCTATTGGAACTCGATGAAGCCCGGAGGCGGCGGCGCCCCTTCCGGCAAGGCGGCGGCGGGCATCGACGCCTCCTTCGGTTCCTTCGACAAGTTCAAGGAGGAGTTCACCAACGCCGCCCTTACCCAGTTCGGCAGCGGCTGGGCGTGGCTGGTTGTTGACGGCAAGGCCGCCAAGGCCGGTTCAACTGATTGTCGCGGAGGGGGAGACGTTGTCGAGTGCGCCCGCCTGAAGGTCGTCAAGACCGCCAACGCCGATACCCCCCTCGCCCACGGCCAAACGCCGCTGATCACCTGCGACGTATGGGAACACGCCTATTATCTGGATTTCCAGAACCTCCGCGCCAAGTATGTGCAGACGTTCCTTGATCATCTGGTCAACTGGGATTTCGCCGAGACTAATTTGGGGTAGAGCGCTCGGCGTCCAGGTATTCCCGGGCCAGTTCCATGTAATGGGGGGCGGTGTCGGCGTTGTGAGCGATATCCTCCGGCGTCAGGTCGCGCATGTATCTGGCCGGCATTCCGCCCCAAAGCAGGCCCGTGCCGACGCGCTTGCCCGGCGTCACCAGCGCCCCGGCGGCGATCATCGCTCCCGCCTCCACCACCACCCCGTCCATCACCGTCGCTCCCATGCCGATGAAGCAGCCGTCTTCCAGGGTGCAGGCGTGGATGATCGCCCCGTGACCGATGGTGACGCCGGAGCCGATGATGGTGGCGAACTCGCCCAGCCTGCCCGCCCGGTTGGAGGCCACATGGACGATGGTCCCGTCCTGGATATTGACGCCTTCGCCGATGCGCACATGGTTTACGTCGCCGCGCACCACCACCCCGAACCACAGGCTCGACCCGGCCCCGATCTCCACGTCGCCGATAACCGAGGCGGTGGGGGCGATGTAGACGCCTGGGGCGATCCTGGGCATGACGCCCCGATAAGGCATGATCAGGCCGCTCATGACAACAACCACTCCCTGAGGGCGACGTTGACGGCGGCGGGCTGCTCCAGCGTTGACAGGTGGCCCGCGCCCTCGATCACTGCCAGCGCGCCGTGGGGGATGGCGGCGGCCATATCCTGATGCAGGGCCAGCGGCGTCAGGGCGTCCTGGCGACCGCACAACACCAGGGTCTTGCATTGGATGCGCTCCAGGTCGCGCCTGCTGTCGGGGCGGCTGATGATCGCCATCTGCTGGCGCTTGAAGGCATCCTTGCCGATGTTGTCGGCCATTTGCATGATCGTGGCGCACAATTCCTTGTCCTCCAGGCGGTCCTTGTGGATCAGCATGGGCAACAGTCGTTGGGTCACCCCCTTGAATTCGCCGTGGTCGCTCATGCTGATGAACATGCGGCGGCGTTCGGTTTGCTCGGCGGCGTCGGCGAGCGGCGAGGTGTCGAGCAGGGCCAGCCTTTCCACCCGATGCGGCGCCTGACGCATGATCTCCATGGCCAGATAACCGCCCATCGACAGACCGGCCAGAGCGAAAATCGCGGGGGCTTCCGCCAGCACGGAGCGGGCCATGGCCTGAATGTCGTCGTCGCGGGTAAGGTCGGCGACGCTTGTCTCGGCGATGTCGGCCAGGGCTTTAACTTGATGACGCCACAGCAGGGAATCGCACAGCAATCCGGGAAGCAGCAGCAATCGGGTTTTATTGCTCATGACATGTCCTTGATCAGCATGGAGGCAATATAGGGCCATCGGAGGCCGACAGAACCTGTTCGACGGCTTCCCGGATGTCTTCAAGGTACAGGGTACAATCACGCGACATGAATCATGTCCTTCTCAACGCGGGAACGCAGACGCGGCTTGATCATGGCGTCGGTGGCGAGGTCGATTCGCGCATGGAGCAGGGCTTCGAGATAGTCGAGCAGACCCATGTAATTGTCGAAGGTTGCCGGTCCGTCGAACTTAACCAGCAAGTCTATGTCGCTGCCGTCGTGCATTTCGTCCCGCGCCGCCGACCCGAAAACGCTAAGGCGCTTGATTGCAAAGCGCCGCTTGACCTCGTCACGATGGCTTTCCAGTAAAGACAACAGGGTGGCTCGGTTCATGGCTTGTCCCCCTCAAGAGTCGCCGGCATACTTGGCCCGGATGTCGATTGCCGACAGGCAGGATTTTTCGATTTTGATCAGCATGGAGGTAATATAGGTTAATCAGGGGCCGACGGCGAAGAAAATTTCCGGGTTACCCGCGCGCTCTCTCCACCGAGTTAATTACCGGGTTGGCCCTGAGCGCGGCGATAATGTCGGTCAGGTGCTTAACGTCCCTGACCTCGATGTCGATTATCATGTCGAAAAAGTCTGCGGCGTGATTGGTAATCTTCAGGTTTGATATGTTTCCCTTGCTCTTGGCGATCACCATCGACAGGTTGCCGAGGCTGCCCGGCTCATTGAGCACGGTCAAAAAGATGCGTCCGACGTAAAATCCGGGAGCATCGCCGTCAACTTCCCAGGAAACATCAATCCAGTCCTCAGGAAGGCCGGCGTCGGATTCAAGGGAAGCGCAGTCAATGGTGTGGATGGTTGCCCCCTTGCCGGATGTGACGACGCCGACAATTCGGTCGCCGGGCAGAGGATGGCAGCATTCGGCATAGTGAACGGCCATGCCGGGGATAAGCCCGTTAATGGTGATTGATCCGTCTTTTCCCTTCTTTTTGCCTTTTTTCCCGGCGCCGCCGTTGCCGTTGGAAGCGGATGAGGAGGTTACATTTTTATCCCTGGGATTTGTTTTCCTGATTCCGGGAAAGATGGCCTCCAGCACCTCGCGGCCGGTATGGAGACCGGCGCCGACGGCGGCGCACAGGTCATCGCCGCTGTTTTGTTTGAAGATTTTGCTTACCCCCTCCACGGCTTTGCCGGCATATTCGAATCCCTCCTCCATGAAGGCTCTTCTGAGGATAGCGCTCCCCAGTTCTATATATTGCTCCCGTTTCTTGGAGAGGACGAAGCGCCGGATGCGCGCCCGCGCCTTGCCGGTGACCACGATACGCTCCCATGAAGGAGACGGAGTCTGCGCCTTCGATGTCAGTATCTCCACCTGATCGCCGTTGTGGAGATGAGTGCGTAAAGGCATCATTTTGCCGTTGATCTTGGCGCCCACGCAACAGTCGCCGATCTCGGAGTGGACGGCATAGGCGAAGTCTACCGGGGTGGCCTTTTGCGGCAGATTGATAAGCTCGCCCCTGGGCGTAAAACAAAATACCTGATCCTGGAACATCTCCAGTTTGGTATGCTCCAGGAATTCCTCCGACCCCATCGCCTGATCGAGAATATCCAGCAATTCCCGCAGCCAGCGGTACTGGCGACCGTCGGTTTTGACGTTGTGTTGCTTGTAAAGCCAATGAGCGGCGACGCCGTGCTCGGCGACTTCATGCATTTCACGGGTGCGGATCTGCACTTCGATCTTTTGGCGCTCGGGGCCGAGGACGTCGGTGTGCAATGAACGGTAGCCGTTGGATTTGGGGGTGCTGATGTAGTCGTTAAAGCGTCCGGGAACCATTCGGTACGCGCCGTGGATTACCCCCAGCGCCCGGTAGCAGTCCTCGTTGAAGTCCACAATCACCCTGAAGGCGATGACATCCGAGAGCTGCTCGAAGGCCATATTGTTGCTCTGCATTTTTCGCCAGATGGAATAAGGCCTTTTTTCGCGGCCGAGCACTGTCGCTTTTACTCCGGCGTCGGCGAGGGTGCTTTCAATCTGTTTGATGACGCGCACGGCGACGTCTCCGCGCTGCTCGCGGAGGAATTCCAGCCGTGAGACAATGGAATTGCGGGCTTCCGGATTAATTTCAGCAAAAGCAAGGTCTTCCAGCTCATTCTTCATGTCATGCAGGCCGATGCGTTCGGCCAGCGGCGCGAAAATTTCCATCGTCTCGATGCCGATCCGCTTGCGTCTGTCGGCGCTATTCACGAAGTGAAGGGTGCGCATGTTATGCAGACGGTCGGCCAATTTGACCAGCAACACCCGTATATCGTCGGACATGGCCAGCACCAGCTTGCGGAAGTTTTCGGCCTGCTTGGCGTGATCCGACTGGAGTTCAATGCGGGTAAGTTTGGTTACGCCGTCAACCAGCCGCGCAATTTCATTGCCGAATTGGGACTCGATTTCACCAAGGGTATGAGGGGTGTCCTCGATGGTGTCGTGCAGGAGGGCGGTTATGATAGAGGCGGAATCAAGCTTGTAATCGGTGAGAATTCCGGCCACTTCCAGCGGATGCATGAAATAGGCGTCGCCTGATTCGCGCAACTGGGCGCCGTGAGCCTTGGTTGCGAACACATAGGCGCGGTTGATGGCGTCCTCATCGGCGCCGGCGTCATATTTTTTGATTTTCTCGACAAGATCAACTTGACGGATCATTCAGGCGGCCCCCGTCGATAGATTATTGAGGCCGGCGCGGAATATGGGGCGTTCAGTCCTCTTCCGACGCCGACTTCTGCCCATCGCCCTCATCCGAGGCGAAGTCGTCGTCGTCTTCCTCACGCGCCGCCGCGACTACTCCACCTTCTGCGGCAAGGCTCTGCTGGATGGCGTCAAAGTCCATTTCGTCCTCTTCCGGCTCGTCCATTTCCACATGCTTTTGCAGGCCCTTGATCAGCGTATTCTCGATTTCTTTGAGGTCGATGGTTTCATCGGCGATCTCACGCAAGGCGACAACCGGGTTTTTATCGTTGTCTCTTTCGACGGTTATCGGCGCTCCCGCAGATATGTTGCGCGCACGTTGAGCCGCCAGCATGACAAGCTCAAACCGGTTCGGAACTTTGATGATGCAATCTTCAGCCGTTACTCTAGCCATGGGGGGCAGTCTCCGCAAAGGTCAGGAGAAATAAACAGGGAAAAACGAGATTTCGACGATTATATATTTCGCATAGGCGGATAAGGCAAGGTAAATACACAAAAGCGGCAGGGTAATCGACTGAACGTCTTCATGATAGCTAAAGAGTCATTCATAACGTCCCTTCCTGTTCGTCATGCGCGGGCTTGACCCGCGCATCTACGTCTTTTTATTCGTCGCCAAGGCAAAAAAGACGTGGATGGCCGGGTCTCAGCCCGGCCATGACGGAAAAATAGGATCAAGTTCTTTCAGTTGATTGCCCTGAATACATAAAGCTATCATTGAGGAGCGAGCCATGACCATCAAACGTGAAGACATCGACAGACATCAGGTTGATTTCTCCGACATCGCCACCGGGAAGCGTCTGCCGCCGGTGCATCCGGGCGAGGTGCTGCACGACGAATTCCTGGGGCCGATGGGTCTCAGCGTCTACGAGCTGGCCAACGCCATCAAGGCGCCGCGCTCTCGCGTCAACGACATCGTGCGCAGGCGGCGGGCGATCACCATTGACACGGCTCTTCGTCTCGCACGGTATTTCGGGACGACGCCGGAGTTTTGGATCAATCTACAGACCCGCCACGATCTCGATGTTGCCGACCACAGTCTGCGCGAGCAGATCGAGCGGGAGATCGAGCCGCGCGCCGCATGATAATAAATGGAAAGAATAAAAATTTTTGAAAGTAGCCGCCGCCTATTCGACGGGAACGGCGGTTTGACCGGGGGGCAAGGCAAGGATCAGTTCCTCGACGCTCAGTTTGGAAACGGGATGGACCCAGCCCGGACACAGTTCCGCCAGCGGCAGCAAAACGAAGGCGCGTTCGTGCATCCGGGGATGAGGCAGGCATATCCCTCCCTCCTCGCCGTCCGCCACATGGTCGCCGAAGGCCAGAATATCCAGGTCCAGAATGCGCGCCGCGTTGCGTTCGCCCGGCGTCCGACCGCATTGCGTCTCAATGTCGTGCAGAATTGCCAGAATGTCGGCGGGAGGCAGCGCCGTTTTGATCTCGGCCACGCCGTTTATGTACCAAGGCTGATCCGATGCCGGAACCGGGGAGCTGCGATGCCATCGTGAGCGGCGCGGCGCGGCTATGCCTCTGTCAATGATCGCGGCAACGGCGGCTTCGCAGGTCGCCATCGGCGATCCGTAGCGGGGACTGGGCAGATTGGCGCCGATGCCGATGATAATCACTTAGTTCTCCCTTGCGGCGATGGGTAGAGAAGTCTAACTATGGGAACATAAGTTATTGTTTTTTATTATTCAGCTAACTCATTTAATAACAAAGGATTTTTCCAATGGTTTTTTATCCGCAGGAGCGTCTTAGCTTATTTATTGACGGGTCCAACCTTTACGCCGCAGCCCGCGCCCTTTCATTCGATATCGACTACAAGCAGTTGTTGAACGTCTTCGCCGCCAAAGGTCGCCTGATCCGCGCCATGTACTATACCGCCCTGACCGAAGATCAGGAATATTCGCCGATCCGCCCGCTGGTCGATTGGCTGGACTATAACGGCTACACCATGGTCACCAAGCCGACCAAGGAGTTCACCGATTCGGTCACCGGTCGCCGTAAAATCAAGGGCAACATGGATATCGAACTGGCCATCGACGTCATGGATATGTCCGATCATCTGGACCATATCGTGATATTTTCCGGCGACGGCGATTTCCGGCGTCTGGTCGAAGCCGTGCAGCGCAAGGGAGTGCGCGTCACCGTGGTCAGCACCATGCATTCGCATCCGCCCATGGTGGCCGACGAGTTGCGGCGCCAAGCCGACAACTTCATCGACCTGTTTGACCTGCAATCTGAAATCAGCCGCAGCCCCGACACCCGTCACGATCATCCGAAGACCGTTCCCGACCAGGATGAAGAGCGAGACTCGGACTGACGTTGCAACTTAATGAATAACCGTTCGCTTCCCGCAAGTGACTGTAACCGCTGTCCGCGCCTCGCCGCGTTCAGGCATGTCAACCGGGCGGCGTTTCCCGACAAGTTTAACGCTCCGGTGCCGTCGTTCGGCGATTTGAACTCTTCATTGTTGATTGTCGGTCTGGCGCCGGGCCTCAAGGGCGCCAATTTCTCCGGTCGTCCCTTCACCGGCGATTATGCCGGCGATCTGTTGTATGCGGCCCTCGACCGCTACGGCCTGTCCGAGGGAACATACGGGGCCGACGCCGGGGACGGACTAAGGCTCGTCAATACCCGCATCACCAACGCCGTCAGATGCGTTCCGCCCGCGAACAAGCCTGTCGCGGCGGAGGCGGCTCAATGCCGGCCCTTCCTCGCCGACGAGATAGAAAGCATGGGCGAACTGAGGGTTATCCTGGCTCTGGGCGTTCTCGCCCACGATGCCGTTCTGGCGGCGTTGAGAATAAGAAAAAGTCTTTTTAGATTCAGGCACGGCGCCTTTCACCGGCTGACGGAGCGGCCGGTCATGGCCGACAGCTATCATTGCTCGCGCTATAACACCAATACCGGAAAACTGACCGAAGCCATGTTTTACTCCGTCTTTGATGAAATTACCCGGATGCTTTGACCCGATATTTTCTGGTATACCCTTCTCCGGCCATAAATTGAGGAGATTCGGACGTGGAAATTGTCTGCCTTGACCTGGAGGGCGTACTGGTCCCGGAAGTTTGGATCAATTTCGCCGAACGCACAGGCATAAAGGAACTGAGCGCCACCACCCGCGATATTCCCGACTATGACGCGCTGATGCGCCAACGCCTGAGAATACTCGATGAACATGGCCTGAAAATCCATGACATTCAGGATGTTATCAACGGCATGGGGCCGCTGGAGGGGGCCAAGGATTTCATCGACCGGCTGCAACAGCGCTATCAGGTGGTGATCCTGTCGGACACCTTCTACGAGTTCGCCGAGCCGCTGATGCGGCAACTCGGTTGGCCGACGCTTTTTTGCCATCGCCTGGAGATCGAAGCCGATGGTCGCGTCGGCAACTATGTGCTTCGCATGCGCGACCACAAGCGCCAGGCGGTTCTTGCCTTCAAGCAATTGAACTTCAAGGTCATCGCCGCCGGCGATTCCTATAACGACACCACCATGCTGAAGGAGGCGGACGCCGGGTTCCTGTTCAGGGCGCCCGCCAATGTCATCAAGGAATTCCCCCAGTTTCCGGTGACGGACGACTACGATGAACTGCGCGCCATGTTTGACCGGGCCGGCGCCGGATTTTGAATGTCCATAGAACTTTACTTCTGCAACAGGTCCATTATAATAAACAGAGCAAGTAACATTTTGTTTGTAAATGGGCTAATGCTTTGACCAGCGTGTGCATGCTTGATTCGGCGACGCCGAAGCCTGTAGCGCCGAAACCGGCGCAAAAACAATCACCCGTCAAAACGCCTGCGTACAGCCCGAAGGGGTTGGCGGTCAGGGTCAGCTATAAGTGCAATATCGGGTGCAGTCA
The DNA here is from genome assembly GCA_001830425.1 of Rhodospirillales bacterium RIFCSPLOWO2_02_FULL_58_16. Lineage (NCBI taxonomy): Bacteria > Pseudomonadati > Pseudomonadota > Alphaproteobacteria > Rhodospirillales > Rhodospirillales bacterium RIFCSPLOWO2_02_FULL_58_16. Next base: position 109,889 of record MIAA01000014.1, on the reverse strand, counting down.
TTGCTATAACCAATCAATTCCCGGAAACGATGTCGTAATAGACGAGGGGCGGCTGCTTGAGGTGATCAAGGAAGGGGCCGGCAGCGGGTTCAATAATATCGGCATTACCGGCGGCGAGGCGCTTCTGCACGCCGGCATGGTGCTGAAAGCTCTCAGGTTTGCAAGAGACAGCGGCTATAAAGGCGCGGTTTCCCTCATGACCAACGGCTTCTGGGGGAAGACGGAAAGTTCGGCCGGCAACATGGTTCGGATGCTGGGGGAGGCCGGGTTTTCTCCGCCGCCGGATCGCATCAATCTGAGCGCCGGCGAATACCATCAGGAATGGATACCGATCGCCAATATCAAGAATGTAGTGCAGGCTTACTATGAAGCCTTCAAGGCGCCCATTAATCTGGATTTTGAATATGCGAAGGGCAACGATGCGCTCTTGCAAAAATTACTGGATTATTTTGCCAAGTATAATATTCCCAAGGAAGCGTACAATCTGCAACACCGGAAAAATATCGCTCTTTTGGGAAGGGGACGAGGGCTTTCCATCGGAACGAATCCGCCGGCGCCAGTTAGTACTTTCGGTTTGTGCAAAAGCATCGGCCGGTTCGTTATCCAGCCGGACGCTAAAGTGGTCCCATGTTGCGGCTTTAACCGTTTTAATCGCGGCATCATTTTGGGAGATGTCTACAAAAGTTCCGTCGCGGCGATAATCGAGGATACTAACAAGAATATTATCTACCAGTATCTTCTGCATAAACCTATGCATGAAATACACCGTATTTTGAGCAAGAAATTCAAACTGCGGGACAGTTATACCTCAGGCTCCGCCTGTGAGCCTTGCGAGGAGATATTCGGCAAGGAAGAACACATTTCTTATCTTGAAAGCGTCGCCAATGTGGAATTGGCCGGCTTGCTTCATCCCGAAAGCAAACCTGCGGGCAAGGGCCACTTCCATGATGAAGGAAAAAATCCATACAATAATGGAAAATCAGCGTCGTCAGTTTTGGACAAAATGGCCGGCAGCCCGAAAGCCGCCGTCGTTACGGATATAATAACCGGGGACAAGGGGAAAGTTATGCAGCCAGCGAGCAGCGTAGTCAAAACAGCGGTCGTGACGCCGGTCGCGTCGCCGGTATGCGCAAAACCGGATGATGGCGTTGATCTGGCGAAAATGAGCGTTACGATGCTGAATCGCCTGATTGACGATGCGACGGCGGCCCGCGATAAAAAAATCAGGGAAGAGCGTGATTTGCGCATCAGGCAGATCAAACAGATGGCGAAAGAATATAATATCAACCTCCGTGATCTGCTGGATAAGCCGCAAGAAAAAACTCCCGTACCTCAACAGGCGGCGGCGGTAAATCCGGCAAAACCGGCGGCGGAGAACCTGACCAAACCGGAGAAAACCCCGGAGAAAGCAGCGGCTCAATCTCCGGCTAAGGCAAAAAAGCCGGCGGCTCCTAAAAAGGCGGCGGCAAAGCGCTCTATATCGCCGGCTGGCCGGTCGACGGTATGAGTTCGTCTTCCGACAGCATCAGTTCGACCGAGAAAGTGTCCTTGGAATAAACTTGCGAATTGTCCGTCAGCTTTCCCTCCATGCCGATTCCGGTCATGATTCTTCTGACCTTCGCGGCCTCGCTTTCATCGACGATGATGCGACGGGCGTGATTTCCCCTCAATCGCGGGCCATTTATTTCGGACAAAGAATATTTGATTCCGTTAGTCTTTAAAAGGTCCTGGAAATCCTCAAAAGTCGAGGCGTAAGGGACATCAACATCGGTGGTTTTAAGCGCTTTCTTGAGGGCGTAAATATTATTGCGATCTAAAATAAGCCTGAGATTGCGGTAATGCAGATGGAAACCGTCGTTGCATTCCTCCAGGGATATTTGGCGCGGAGTACAGGCGGATTCGGGTTCCAGTTGGCTATCGGTCCAAATCTTGACATTCTCCCGGGCGGCGTCCGGCGACGGACGGTCTTGATAATTGACCGTTTTCATAATTTTCATCAATTCGGCTGATTGCGCGCTGAAAGCCCGGGCAATTACCTCGAACTCCTTGCGGCTGAGTTCAATTTGCAGATCGCGGTAGTGGATTTTAATATTTTCATCCACTTCCAGATAAAAGTTTGCATTCTCTGATTTATTAAGCCCATCGCTACGGTGAAGCAATTTCACTATGACATCCATGGTCGGCATCCTCTTATCAAAGTGCTGCGGTCACGCGATAACGCGCCCGAACGGAACTCGATCCGTTATATATCGACCCGCCATGGCGCAATGCAACGATTTCAGTTAAGCGCTACCCCTTGCCGCGCAGCAGTCTTGCCTTGTCCCGATTCCAGTCGCGATCCTTGACGGAGGCGCGTTTGTCGTAGGTATGCTTGCCGCGAGCCAGGGCCAGTTCCACCTTGGCCATGCCCCTTTCGTTGAAATAGATGGATAACGGCGCCAGGGTCATTCCCTTGCGGCGGATTCCGGCGATCAGTTTCGCAATCTCGCGTTTGCGCAGCAACAACTTGCGGGGGCGTTTGGGTTCGTGGTTGAAGCGGTTGGCGGATTCATACTCGGGTATATGGGCGTTGAGAAGGAACAGTTCGCCCTTAACTTCGCCGGCAAAAGACTCAATGATCGAAGCGCGGCCCTGACGCAGGGATTTCACCTCGGTTCCGGTAAGCATGATGCCGGCATGGAAGGTCTCCTCGATGAAATAGTCATGGCGCGCCTTGCGGTTCTGCGCCGCGATCTTTCCGCCGTCGGTTTTTTTCTTGCGGGCCATTAAAAGGCGGTCAGGGGAGCAGCCCGGCGCCGCGCAGGGCGCTTTTTACGCGCTCTTTGGTATTGTCGCTGACCTCGCACAGGGGAAGACGAGTGTCGGCGGCGCAAATCCCCAGCAGGCTTGCGGCGTACTTCACCGGGCCGGGGCTTGTTTCGGCGAACATGGCGGAATGGACCGGCGACAACTTGTCCTGCAAAGCCATCGCCTTGCCGATATCCCCTTCCCGCCAGGCCCGCTGCATGTCGGAACACAGCCGTGGCGCAATGTTGGCGCTGACCGAGATGCAGCCGTGGCCGCCGGCGGCCAGAAACGGGATTGCCGTGCCGTCTTCCCCGGAAAGCTGGCAAAAATCACTGCCGCAGGCCAGACGGGTAAGAATGGGCCGGTTGAGGTCGGAGGTGGCGTCCTTGACGCCGATGATATCGGGCAGTTCGGCCAGTCTGGCCATGGTCTCCACCGTCATGTCAACGATACTGCGTCCGGGGATATTGTAAATAATGATCGGCAGGCCGACGGCGTCATGGATCGCCTTGTAATGGCGATAGAGGCCTTCCTGCGTAGGCTTGTTGTAATAGGGAGTCACCACCAGCGCCGCGTCGGCCCCCGCCTGCTTGGCGTGGAGGGTAAGATCGATTGCTTCGTCGGTGGAATTGGAGCCTGTGCCGGCGATCACCGGAATCCTGCCGCGCACGACCTCTATGCACAACTCGACGACGCGCTTGTGTTCATCGTGAGTCAGGGTCGGCGATTCGCCGGTCGTGCCGCAGGGAACAACGGCATCGGTTCCTTGTTCGATCTGCCGTTCGATAAAGGCCCGGAAGGCGGCTTCATCAAGATGCTGATCCTTGAACGGCGTTATCAATGCGACGATAGATCCCTTGAACATAGCTTTCTCCTTAAGTGGAGCGGCGAACATATCCTTATCGCAACCGCTTGGGCAAGCGGTCGCCCAAATATTGGCTCTAGCCAGATCGCGCAATAGGGATTAAATACGGCGTTTGAATTGCTTGAATAGGTTTTTACTTCATGATTACGGTTATTCTTGTCATCCATCTGCTGGTCGCCATCGCCATGGTCGGCGCGGTTCTTCTTCAGCGTAGCGAAGGCGGAGCGTTGGGCATGGGCGGCGGCGGCATGGGTGGTTTCATGACCGGCCGCGCCACCGCCAACCTGTTGACCAGAAGCACGGCGATTCTGGCTTGCTGCTTTTTTGTTACCTCCATGACCCTTGCCATCCTGGCCGGCGGAGAGCGTTCGAAGCGTTCGATTCTTGACGAGCCGACGCCGGCGGCGCTGGAAAATCCGGTCGCGCCCGCCGTTCCCCAAGAGCCTAGCGCTCCGCTGGCCAAGTAAAAGAGCCGAGTGAAAAAAACTTTCCGAAAGGCGGCGTCAAGCCGCCTTTTTTCTTTATTAAATCAGATCAATTAGCTTACAGTGTCGGTCCATGACGCGGTTTATCTTTATCACCGGCGGCGTGGTTTCCTCTCTCGGCAAGGGATTGGCGTCGGCTGCTCTCGGGGCGCTGCTTCAGGCGCGCGGGTTCAAGGTCCGCCTGCGCAAGCTCGATCCCTATATCAATGTTGATCCGGGAACCATGAGTCCCTACCAGCACGGCGAGGTCTACGTCACCGATGACGGCGCCGAGACCGATCTGGACCTGGGTCATTATGAACGCTACACCTGCGTCAACGCCAAAAAGAGCGACAACGTCACCACCGGGCGCATCTATTCGGACGTTATCGCCAAGGAACGGCGCGGCGATTATCTGGGGGCCACGATTCAGGTGATTCCCCATATCACCAACAAGATCAAGAAATTCATCCTTGCCGATCTTGACGGAGAAGACTTCGTCCTGTGCGAGATCGGCGGCACCGTCGGCGATATCGAGAGTCTGCCGTTTCTCGAAGCCATCCGCCAGCTCGGCAACGAATTGGGGCATGAGCGCGTCATGTATGTGCATTTGACGCTGCTGCCCTACATCCCGGCCGCCGGCGAGTTGAAAACCAAGCCCACCCAGCACTCGGTAAAGGAGTTGCTCGGCGTCGGCATCCAGGCCGATGTCCTGCTGTGCCGCGCTGATCGGGAGATTCCCGATTCCGAGCGCCGCAAGATCGCTCTGTTCTGTAACGTGCGTCAGGAAGCGGTGATCCCGGCCCTGGACGCCAAAACCATCTACGAAGTGCCTCTGCGCTACCACGAGGAGGGGCTGGACGAGCAAGTTTGCCGCCATTTCTCTCTTGATGCGCCGCCGCCGGACCTGTCGCGCTGGCAAGACGTGGTCGAACGGATCACCAAGCCCGAGGGTGAGGTGACCATCGCCGTCGTCGGCAAATACACCGGCATGTTGGACGCCTATAAGTCACTTTCCGAGGCCCTGGCCCATGGCGGCATCGCCAACAACGTGCGGGTAAATCTTGACTGGATCGATTCCGAGATATTCGAACGCGAGGACGCCGTTCATTATCTCAATGAAGTTAACGGCATTCTCGTTCCCGGCGGCTTCGGCGAGCGCGGCGTCGAAGGCAAGATCGCCGCCGTCAAATTCGCCCGTGAACACAAGGCGCCGTATTTCGGCATCTGTCTGGGCATGCAGATGGCGGTGATTGAGGCGGCGCGCTCCCTGGCCGGCGTCAAGAACGCCAATTCCAGCGAGTTCGGCCCCTGCAAAAATCCGGTGGTCGGCCTGATGACCGAGTGGACCAGGGACGGCAACATGGAGCGCCGCCGCGCCGACGGCGATCTGGGCGGGACCATGCGGCTCGGCGCCTATGAGGCCAGACTGGCCGAGGGAACTATGGCTCACGAAATTTACGGAACCGCAGAGATCAGCGAACGTCACCGCCACCGCTATGAAGTAAACATGGCCTATGAACAGGCCCTGGCCGACGTCGGCGTTATCTTCTCCGGCAAGTCGCCCGACGGCGTGCTGCCGGAAATTGTCGAAATGCCGAGCCACCCCTGGTTCATCGGCGTACAATTTCACCCTGAACTGAAATCCAGGCCCTTCATGCCCCACCCCCTGTTCGTCTCGTTCATCAAAGCCGCCATCCACCAGTCGCGGCTGGTGTAGGGGGAGTAATATGATCTCTCCCCGCCATGTCGCCATCGGCCATCTTACTCTCGGCAATGACCTTCCCATGGCGCTGATCGCCGGGCCGTGCGCCATGGAAAGCCGCAGTCACGCCATGGAAACGGCCTCCGCCTTGAAGGAAATGGCCGAAAAACTGGGCATCGGACTGATTTACAAAAGCTCGTTCGACAAGGCCAACCGCACCAGTTTTGCCGGCCCTCGCGGCGTCGGCATGAAAGACGCCCTGCCGATATTCGCCGATATCCGCGAAACTCTCGGCCTTCCGGTGATTACCGATGTCCACGAAATTTCCCAGTGCGCGGCGCTGGTCGGCGCCGTCGATGCGCTGCAAATTCCCGCCTTCCTGTGCCGCCAGACCGACTTGCTGAAAGCGGCGGGAGAAACCGGCCTTGCCGTCAACATCAAGAAGGGACAATTTCTCGCCCCCTGGGACATGGTCAACGTGGTCAAGAAGATGGAAGCGTTCGGCAACAGAAAAATCATGCTCTGTGAGCGCGGCGTTTGTTTCGGCTATAACCGGCTGGTCTCGGATATGCGCGCCCTGCCCGAGATGGCCGCCACCGGCTATCCGGTGGTCTTCGACGCCACCCACTCGGTGCAGGAGCCGGGCGGGCAAGGAGAAACTACCGGAGGCGCCCGCGAGATGGCTCCGGTGCTGGCCCGCGCCGCCGTTTCCATCGGCGTCTCCGCCGTCTTCGTCGAGACCCATGAAAACCCGGATAAAGCGCCGAGCGACGGGCCAAACATGATTCCTCTCAATGAGTTGCCAGGCATTGTTGAGACTTTGATTGAATTTGACAGGTTGGCCAAATCACGACCGATTTCCCTCAAACAGGAGACAAGCTGATGACCGCGATCATCGATATCCACGCCCGCGAGATTATTGATTCAAGGGGCAACCCCACCGTTGAGGTAGAGGTGGTTCTGGAGACCGGATCAGAGGGCCGCGCCGCCGTGCCGTCGGGGGCTTCGACCGGCGTTCACGAGGCTATGGAACTACGCGACGGCGACAAGAAACGCTACGGCGGCAAGGGCGTGCTTAAGGCCTGCGAGGCGGTCAACGGCGAAATCTATGACGCTTTGTCGGGCATGGACGCCGAGGATCAACTGCGCATCGACCGCATCATGATTGACCTTGACGGCACCGCCAACAAGTCCCGCCTCGGCGCCAACGCCATCCTCGGCGTCAGTCTGGCGACGGCCAAGGCGGCGGCCGATGAGCTGGCGCTTCCGCTGTACCGCTATATCGGCGGCGTCGCCGCCCATGTGCTGCCGACGCCGATGATGAACGTCATCAACGGCGGCAAACATGCCGACAATCTCATTGATCCCCAGGAGTTCATGATCGTTCCGGTAGGCGCCGAAACCATCGCCGAGGCCGTGCGCATGGGGGCCGAGGTGTTCCACGCCCTGGCCAAGGCGCTGAAGGACGCCGGACACAACACCAACGTCGGCGACGAAGGCGGCTTCGCTCCCAACCTGAAAAGCTCCGACGAGGCATTAAGCTTTATCATGAAGGCCATCGAGGCCGCCGGTTATCGACCGGGCGACGACATGGTGCTGGCCCTCGATCCGGCTTCCAGCGAGTTCTATAAAGACGGCAAGTATGTCCTGAAGGGCGAAGGCAAGACCTTTGACGCCGAGGGAATGGTAAAATTCTATGAAGGTTTAGTGTCGCGTTATCCCATCTTCTCCATCGAAGACGGCATGGCCGAGGACGATTGGGACGGCTGGAAACTTCTCACCGATGCGCTCGGCGCGAAGGTCCAGATCGTCGGCGACGACCTGTTCGTCACCAATGCCTCGCGGCTGAAAGAGGGCATCGCCAAGGGGGTCGCCAACTCCATCCTTGTCAAACTTAACCAGATCGGCACCCTCAGCGAGACCCTGGAGGCCGTGGAAACCGCCCATCGGGCGGGCTATACGGCGGTTATATCGCACCGCTCCGGCGAGACCGAGGACTCGACCATCGCCGATGTCGCGGTGGCCGTCAACGCCGGCCAGATCAAGACCGGATCGATGTCGCGTTCCGACAGGATGGCCAAATACAACCAACTTATCCGCATCGAGGAGGAACTGGACGATATCGCCGTATACGCCGGCAGATCGGTGCTGAGACGATAACCTCCCCCTGCCCTCTCCTTGAAGCAAGGAGGGGAAAGCGGTAGAAAATAATTCCTCCCCCTTGCTTCAAGGGGGAGGTCGGGAGGGGGTAAGGCGGAAAATATGCATTTAACGAGTTTAGCCCCCGGACATCTGCGCCTCGGCGTGAACATTGACCATGTGGCGACTATCCGCAATGCGCGGGGCGGCGATCACCCTGATCCCGTTCGCGCCGCCATGCTTGCGGTAAAGGCCGGGGCCGACGGCATCACCGCCCACTTGCGGGAGGATCGTCGTCACATTTCCGACAGGGATATCGAGCGTCTGGGGCGAGAAATCACCATCCCCATGAATCTGGAGATGGCGGCGACGGAAGAAATGCTCGCCATCGCCTTGCGCTACAAACCTCATGCCGCCTGTATCGTCCCCGAGAAGCGGGAAGAGCGCACCACCGAGGGCGGCCTTGATGTTATTGCCGGGGCCGGGCGCTTAAAACCATTCGTCAGGGCCTTGGGCGCGGCGGGAGTGCGCGTATCGTTGTTCGTTGAACCAGAAATGGCGCAATTGGAGGCGGCGGCGGCCATCGGCGCCCCGGTGGTTGAATTGCATACCGGAAGCTATTGCGACGGGAAAAGTAATAATGAGCTTGCGCGGATCGAGGCCGCCGCCGCCCACGCCGTAAAGATCGGCCTTGAATGCCATGCCGGACACGGCCTGACCTTTGATTCCGTCGGTTCGGTCGCCGCTATCTCGTCTATCGTCGAACTGAATATCGGCCATTTTCTGGTCGGCGAAGCCATCTTCTGCGGTTTTGAGAATGCCGTCAAACGCATGCGCGGCCTTATTGACGAGGCGCGGCGACAATGATCCTCGGCATCGGCTCCGATCTTTGCGATATCCGCCGGGTTGAAAAGACCCTGGAGCGGTTCGGCGAACGGTTTATCATTCGCCTTTACACCGAGACCGAACGCCAAAAGGCGCAGAGCCGCGCCAACCCGGCGGCGGTCTACGCCATGAGCTACGCCGCCAAGGAAGCGTGCGTCAAGGCGCTTGGCACGGGGTTTCGCGGGGGAGTCTCCTGGCGCGACGTGGGGGTGAATAACCACGCCTCGGGCAAGCCGTTTTTGACCCTGACCGGCGGCGCCGAAAAACGCCTGGGTGAGTTATCGCCTCCCGGCATGAAGGCGCAAATCGACCTCAGCCTGAGCGACGAATACCCGATGGCGATGGCGATGGTGGTGATTTCCGCAGTTCCGTCGGCCTCGCGGCTTGACAGGGATCATATAGGCTGTCTTGATCTGCCCGGTTCGAAATAAAATCAACACCTCCCCCTGCCCCCTCCTTGGTAAGGAGGGGAAAAAATCCTTCTCTTACCAAGGGGAGGCCGGGAGGGGTTGAATTACATTTGCGGGAGTCACTTAACCGGTGAGCAACAATAATCAAAACGGATTCCGCGAAGGGATCAACACCATCTTGTACGCGGTGGTGATTGCCCTGGTCGTCCGCACCTTCGCCTACGAGCCGTTCAACATACCCTCCGGCTCGATGCTTCCGACATTGCTGGTGGGCGATTACCTGTTCGTTTCCAAGCTCTCCTACGGCTATAGCCGTCACTCTCTTCCCCTCAGTCTGCCGCTGATATCGGGGAGGATTTTCGCCGCCGAGCCGGAGCGCGGCGACGTTGCCGTTTTCAAGCTGCCGATTGACAATAAAACCGACTATGTCAAACGAATCGTCGGCCTTCCCGGCGACAAGATACAGGTCGTTGACGGCATCCTGAATATCAACGGCAAGGCCGTAAGCCGCAAGCAGGCGCCTGATTATCTCACAAAGGACAGTTTCGACGTTTCCACGCGCTTCACCAGTTTCATCGAGACTCTCCCCAACGGCCGCGAGCATTACATCCTGGAGGAAAGCGACCGGGAATACATTGATAACACTCACGTCTACACCGTGCCGGAAGGTCATTATTTCGGCATGGGAGACAATCGCGACCACTCCAAGGACAGCCGCTTCGCCGATGTCGGCTTTATTCCCAGGGAAAATCTGGTGGGGCGCGCCGATTTTCTGTTTTTCTCCATCAACGGCCAAGTGCTGAAATTCTGGGAGTGGGGCAAGTCGTTACGGTTCAACCGCTTTTTCACGAGCATCGAATGACGGGCGGCTCCGCGTCATTCCTCCGAATTCCGGGCCATGATTTTCACCGGCCCGAACTCCTGAAGCAGGCCCTCACCCATTCCAGCTCCGTTCGCGGTCAAACCGTCTCCAACCAGCGCATGGAGTTTCTGGGCGACCGCGTTCTGGGTCTGGTGGTGGCCCGCATGCTCTATGAGCGTTTCGGGGGCGAGGAAGAAGGAGAGATGTCGCGCCGGCACGCGGCCTTGGTCAGGCGCGACGCCCTGGCGCGGGTAGCCGCAGACATCGGCCTCGCCCCGCATATCGACATGTCGCCGGCCGAAGAACAGGCCGGGGGGCGTTCCAATCCCGGCATTATAGCCGATGCCTGCGAGGCGGTGATCGCCGCCCTTTATCTGGACGGCGGGATAAAAGCGGCGGAGGATTTCATCATCCGCTGCTGGACGCCGCTCATTGATGAAGACGCAAGCCCCCCCAAGGACGCCAAAACCGAGCTTCAGGAATGGGCGCAGGCGCACGGCCTGGGACTTCCTTCATACCGTCAAGTTGACCGCCAAGGGAAAGACCACGCTCCCGTGTTTTTCGTCGAGGTGACGGTAGAGGGCTTTGAGGCGGCGGCAGGGTCCGCTTCCAACAAACGCGCCGCCGAGCAGGAGGCCGCCGGGGCCATGTTGTCAAGAATTAACAAAACATGACGGAAGCTGCCGACAATCAGCGTTGTGGTTTCTTCGCCATCCTCGGAGCGCCGAACGTCGGCAAGTCCACCCTGATCAATCGCCTCGTCGGAGCGAAGGTTTCCATCGTTTCCCCCAAGGTGCAAACGACCCGCGCCCGGGTGCTAGGCATCGCCGTTGAAGGCGGCGCCCAACTCGTGTTCATTGATACTCCGGGGATATTCAAACCCAGGCGTCGCCTGGACAGGGCGATGGTGGCGGCGGCCTGGGGAGGCGCCGCCGACGGCGATCTGGTGCTTCTACTAGTAGACAGCCAAAGCGGCATAGATGCTGACACCCGTCGAATAATCGAGGGTCTGGCCGAGCGCCGCTCGGCAACGCCGGCCTCACCTGACGTTATTCTTGTCCTCAATAAAATCGATATCGTGAAAAAGCCGCGTCTGCTGACCCTGGCCGCCGAATTGGCGGCCAAGGGGATATTTTCCGAAACCTTCATGATCTCGGCCAAGGACGGCTGCGGCGTCGATGATTTGCGCTCCTTCCTCGCCGGTCGCGCCCCCCCCGGACCCTGGCATTTTCCCGAAGACCAGTTATCGGATATGCCTCAACGATTGCTGGCCGCCGAGATCACCCGCGAGAAGCTGTACCTTCAACTGCGTCAGGAACTCCCCTACGCCGCCACCGTCGAAACCGAGACATGGGAGGAAAAGAAGGACGGCTCCGTCAAGATCAGCCAGATCATCTATGTCGAACGCTCCAGCCAGAAGGGGATCGTCCTCGGCGAGAAAGGAGCGCGCATCAAGTCCATCGGCGAGGAATCACGCAAGGAATTGGCGGAAATCTTCGAGCGCGTCGTCCACCTTTTCCTGTTCGTCAAGGTGCGCGAAGGCTGGGGCGATGACCCGGATCGCTACCGGGACTGGGGACTCGATTTCAACGCATGAATAGACTCAATAAAAAATTATCCATAAAAAAACAACCTTATGCTAAATCCATTTATACTTGATTGTTATTGAAATATCTGATTAGTATAGAACCATGCGGCGGAAAGTCCCTCTCTTTCTCCTGCTACCCTGGGAAATCAAAAATAATAAAAAATACAGAGGGGAGGACATAAACATGGGCATTCTTAACAGAATCTTGCTGATTCTATGCGCGTCGTTTCTTGGCGCGTGCGCTTTACCCGCTCAGGTACAGATGGCGTCGTGGGCGCTTGACGGCGTCAGCATGCTGACCTCCGGTAAATCCGTCACCGATCACGGCATTTCCATCCTGGCCAAGAAGGACTGCGCCATCTGGCGCGGCGTCAAAGGCGACGATATATGCCGGGAAGGCGAGGATATCCTGACCGCCTTCGCCGAGGCGATTTTAACGCCGGCGGAAGCGCCGGTCGAAGTCGGCGAACTGGCCGCCTTCGAGGTCGCCGCCGGAGCCGTTGACAACACGGAGGATGTTATCGAGACTCCCGCCGTTTCGCTCTTTGCGGCCGACCGTGAAGTTGCCGTTGCGGCCCCTGAGCCGACGCAACAAGCGCCGACCGTAAAAACGCCGCCGTCTACTGAAGACAACATCTACTATGTGATCGGCAGTTTCACCGGCCCGGCCCGCGCCGAACGTCTGGTCGCCGATTATGCGCGGCTGGACGGCAAGGTAATGCGCGGCAACAGCACTAACGGTAAAGAGATATTCCGCAGCGTCATCGGTCCTTTCCGTTCGGATGAACGGGCGGACGCGCAAAGGCAAATCATCAAGGCCGGGATCAACGATGCCTGGGAAACCCGCGTCGATCATCGCCGGTGGACTGTCTATCAGCCCATCGAAACGGCGATGAACATGGGGGTCTATAATTACATTTCCGGCTTTGATTAACGCTTATGCCGACCATGGCGGGAAGCGGTGCTTTTCTGGAATTATTATCGTAATTTCAAAAATTGTGTCCTTGGAATTCAAAAACAATCTCACGCCAAGACGCAAAGGCGCAAAGTTTAGACCCATTTTTCATTTTACCTTTCTTGGCGTCTTAGCGTCTTTGCGCGAGCTATGTTCATCTATGTTTCATGGTCTCCATGTTTTGTTGTCTCTGACTGAGTTCCAGGGGAATTCGGGGCCGAGGTTGACGGCGACCGGGCCGAGGCGCATATTGGGAACATGACGGCTATTACTTTTGACACGTTGGAGATGGCCCGCCGGTTGCGGGAAGAAGCGCATTTCACTGCCGAACAGGCGGAGGGGACCGCCCGTGTGCTTGCGGAAAGCTTGTCCGAAGTCTCCGGCCTCGCCACCGCCGGGGACATTCACCGGCTGGAAGCCAAAATAGATCGTCTGGAAGCCAAGATCGATCAGGTCGAACTGCGCATGACCGCTCGCCTGGGCGCCATGATGGTGGTAGCCGTCGGCGCCGTGGCCGCCATGGTCAAGCTGTTGTAGGCCGGAACGGTTTGCGTCCGGAATTGATGTCTCCGTAATTGGATATCCTGATCATCAGCCTTGCCGCGTTTTTTGCCTCAGGCCTTACGCTTTTCTCGGGCTTCGGCCTGGGGACCGTGCTGTTGCCGGTGTTCTCCGCCTTCTTCCCCGTTCCCGTAGCTGTCGGCGCGACGGCGCTGGTTCATCTGGCCAACAACCTGTTCAAGCTCTCGCTGCTCGGACGTCACGCCGACCCCGCGACGGTCTTCCGCTTCGGAATGCCGGCCGTGGTTTCGGCTTTGGCCGGGGCGGCGCTTCTCATGTCCGTTTCGACGCTGTCTCCGCTGTTTGCCTACAATCTGGCCGGTCACGGTTACGAAGTGACGCCCGTCAAACTGACGGTAGGGGCGCTTCTGCTGATCTTCTCCGTCGCCGAGTTGGTTCCGGCTTTTACCTCCCTTGTCTTCGACAGGCGCCATATGTTTCTGGGCGGCCTGCTTTCGGGCTTTTTCGGCGGACTTGTCGGCCTGCAAGGCGCTCTTCGCTCCGCTTTTTTGATCAAGGCCGGGCTTGACAAGGAAGCCTTCGTCGCCACCGGCGTCGTTATCGCCGTCATGGTTGATATCAGCCGTCTGGGCATCTACGGGACGACAGGTCTTCTCGACGCCGCCGCCGTCCTTCCCCAGGCGGCGGCGGGATGCATGGCGGCTTTCCTCGGCGCTTTTGCGGGCGCCAAGCTTCTGAAGAAGGTGACGCTTCGCTTCTTGCAGATTGTTGTCGGCGTCCTGCTGTCCGTTGCCGGCGTCGTCATGATGGCGGGACTGATTTAATCCTTACCGGGGGGGCTACTTCCCGGAATTATCGGAATTGGAGGCCTTTTGCCGTTTGGGTTTCCACCGGCGGGATTTGGTATAAACTCCATTCATGGAATGGACGGATGAAGGCATTGTGCTGTCGGCGCGGGGACATGGCGAGACATCGGTCATCGCTTGCCTGCTGACGCAATCCCACGGCGTTCACGCCGGCATGGTTCGGGGCGGCAAGGGCAAGCGGCATCGCGGCGTCCTGCAACCGGGGAACCGTCTCAAGGCCGTCTGGCGCGCCCGTCTGTCCGAACATCTTGGAACCTATGCTTTGGAGATGGTTAACGCCTATGCCGCGCCCTTCCTTAACGATCCGACGCGCCTGGCCGTCCTGAGCGCGGCGTGCGCCGTCTGCGAGGCGGCGCTTCCCGAACGCGAGCCTCATGGCCGGGTATTTAACGGGCTGGCGGCGCTTCTTGATTCCCGGGACGGCGATTGCCGGCCGTCAGTTTATGTCAAATGGGAGTTGGGATTGCTCGCCGAACTGGGGTTCGGGCTGGATTTAACCGGTTGCGCCGCTGGCGGAAGCAATGATCAGCTTGCCTATGTTTCTCCTAAATCGGGACGCGCCGTGTCCCTTTCAGCGGGAGAACCTTACAAAAAGTTGCTGCTGGCGTTGCCGGGATTTCTGATCGACGGCGGCGAGAGCGATGCCGACTCGCTGGCCGACGCCATGAAACTTACCGGTTTTTTCCTGGAGCGCTACGTCTTCGGCCATCACGGCGGCTCGATGCCGCCGGCGCGGCGGCGACTGGCCGAGCGCCTTTCCCGCCGGTGACGCGACGCCGTGTTATGCTTCGCAGATCGCCCAAAAAGTTTCGGCCTTGAGGCCGGCGCCGCCGACCAAGCCGCCGTCAACGTCGGGCAAAGCCCGCAGCTCCCCGGCGTTCTCGGCGTTCATCGAGCCGCCGTATAACAGGCGCGTCGCTTGCGCCTCGGCTTCGCCGAAATCGTCCGTCAGCCGGTCGCGGATGCAGGCGTGGACTTGTTCAACCTCGTCATTAGTGGGAGTGCGGCCTGTGCCGATAGCCCATACCGGCTCATAGGCGATGACCGTGTTTACCGCCCGCATGGAAGACGGCAGCGATCCGGCAAGTTGGTCCTTGATCACCTTCAGGGTGTTGCCGGCATTGCGTTCGGCTTCGGTTTCGCCGATGCAGACGATGGCGATCAGTCCGGCAATGTGCGCGGCTTCGGCCTTGGCCTTGACCACGGCATCGGTTTCGCCGTGTTGGGCGCGGCGCTCGGAATGGCCGACGATAACATAGGCGCAGCCGACATCAGCCAGCATGGCGGCGCTGACATTGCCGGTATAGGCGCCTGCCGGTTGATGGTGGCAATCCTGGGCGCCCAGCAAAATGCCCGAACCGGCGACGGCTTCGCCAACTCGGGAAAGCATGGTGAACGGCGGACAAACCAGCATATCAAACGGATGGTGGTCCCTGCCCTTCATGCGTTCCGCCAGTTGACGGGCAAGGTCCATGCCGCTTTCCCCGCATCCGTTCATTTTCCAGTTTCCGGCGATAAGCGGGCGTCGGCTCACGGTCATGTCGGTTGTCCGATTTTTGGGCATGCGGGTTAAGGGGAGACGATTCTAGCACAGACCGAAAGTTCCATTATATAAAATTACGGTGTTGCGGGTCTTGGAATGCGCTTTTATGATGCGCCGCCTTGATGCGCCCTCGCCAAATCTGAAAAACCGGAGCAGCCGAGAACGTCCATGCTGGAGTTAATTCGCAAACGCGCCACCGGGATTGTCGTTAAATCCTTTCTCGGCATTCTGATTCTCAGCTTTGCCTTGTGGGGCATCGGCGACGTGGTGCGCGGCATCGCCACGGAATCCGAAGTGGCTACGGTCGGCGGCGTCAAGATTTCCCCGGAAAGCTTCAATGTCGAGTTGCAGCGCGAGATGAACCGCCTGCGCTCCTCGCTCGGCGACCAGCAGTTCGACCTGGAGCAGGCCAAGGCCCTCGGCGTCGTCGACATGGTTCTTGCCAATATGGTCACCAAGACTCTTTTCAGTCTGGGCGCCGATGATCTGGGCGTGGCCGCAAGCGATGGCGTTATCAACGATGAGATCAAAAGAAACCCTGAATTCAACGGCCCTCTCGGCAAGTTCGACCGCTTCACCTTCCAGCAGGTGCTTCGCAACAACGGATTCAGCGAGAGCGGCTTCATCAGGATGGTTCGTGACAACATCAAGCGCTCACACCTTCTGGATAGCGTTGTCGGCGGCGGCGTTGCGCCCGTCGCCATGGCCGAGGCCATATACAATCACCGCCGGGAGAAGCGGGTTGCCGAGACCATCGAACTGGCCGACGCCGCCATGACCGGAATCGCCGAACCTGCCGAAGCGGACCTCGTTGTTTTCCACAAGGAAAACGCCGCCCTGTTTACGTTGCCGGAGTACAGGAAACTGATCTTTATCTCCATAACCGCTGATGAGTTGGTCAAGGATATCGCCGTTGCCGACGAAGAGATCAATGAGGCCTTCAAGAACCGCCAGGACGAGTTCAGCGCCGCCGAGCGCCGCCACCTGCAACAGATGGTGATGGCCGACGAGGAAACCGCTGAGCGCGTTCATAAATTGCTCGTCGAAGGCGGTGATTTCGTCAAAACGGCCAAGGATGTAGTCGGCCTGGACGCCGATACCCTGGAAATGGGCGCCTTCACCCATGAAAACATTATCGCCGAACTGGCCGATGCCGTTTTCCAGTTGCCGGTCGAAGGCTTCTCCAAGCCGGTGAAGAGTCCCCTGGGATGGCATGTTCTGCGGGTTACCGGGATCGAACCGGCGCGCCGGCAGACCATAGACGAGGTGCGCGCCGCGTTGTCAAACACTCTCGCCGGGGAAAAAGCTGTCGATGCCTTGTTCAAGCTTGCCAATCAGATGGAGGACGAACTGGGCGGCGGCGCCACTCTTGAAGATGTCTCCTCGCGGATGGGCCTGAAGCTGATCGCCGTGGACGCCATTGAGGCAACGGGCAAGGACGCCGCCGGCAAGCCGGTCGAGGGCCTCCCGTCCGGCAGCTTCCTCAAGGTCGCCTTTGAAACCGCTGAAAACACCGACAGTCTGCTCACCGAGGCCGGCCCGAACGGATATTTTATCCTTAGGGTTGACAAGGTG
>MIAA01000014.1:89782-92708 GCA_001830425.1 Rhodospirillales bacterium RIFCSPLOWO2_02_FULL_58_16 | reverse complement strand
GCGGCGAGGCCTCGCAAAAAGCCGCCGAGGCGGCCTTGAAGCGCCTTGAGGGAGGCGTAGACTTTTCCGCCGTGGCCGGCGAATTGGTCGTTGAGGTTAAAACCACCGCCCCCTTTGACCGCTCGACAAGGGGTGAACTGCCGGATGTCCTTGTTAAAGAGCTGTTCGCCAAAAAGATCGGTGAATACGCCATCGCCCGCAGCGCCAAGGGATATCTCCTGGCGCGATTAAAGGATATACAGGCCGTCGCCGCCGTCGCCGACAAGGAAGGCGTAGACAAGATACGCCAGGAATTGACCCAATCCATGCGCGAAGACCTGTTGATTCAACTGTCCGGCGCCCTGCGCGACCGTTACCCGGTGACCGTCAACTCGCGGGCCGTTGACCAACTTTTCTAGGGGAGTCGGGCCGATGAAGGCGTTCCCCGAGTTCCCGGACTTCAAGAAGCACTACCGCCGACGCCCCCAGGTGATGTGGACGACGCTGGTTTCCGACCTGGAAACTCCGGTTTCGGCCATGCTCAAACTGGCCGGCGGCAGGGCCTACAGCTTCCTGCTGGAATCGGTGGAAGGCGGCGCTACCCGTGGCCGCTATTCGTTTATCGGCATGAAGCCTGATCTTATCTGGCGCTGCTTCGGCGACAAGGCCGAGGTCAACCGGAGCGCCTTGCGTGACGACAACGCTTTTGAACCTTGCCGGGAGCGGACTATCGATTCGCTACGCGCCCTGGCCGCCGAGTCCCGCATAGAAATGCCGGACGGCCTGCCGCCGATGGCCGCCGGTCTGGTCGGATATCTGGCCTATGACACGGTGCGCCTGGTGGAAAACCTGCCCGCCGCCAATCCCGACGCTATGGGGACGCCGGACGGCATCTTCCTCAGGCCGACGGTAATCGCCGTCTTTGACAATATCGAGGACAAGATCACCGTGATTACGCCGGTTTGGCTGAATGGCTCGACCGACGCCGAAAGCGCCTACGCGGAGGGACGCCTGCGTCTGGCCGAGGCGGTTGCCGGTCTTGAGCGTAGCTTGCCCTCTCGGGAAAAAGATAAAACCATTCCCGGCAAGCAGGAAGTCGTCTCCAACATGACCCGCGAAGACTTCCACAAGATGGTGGTCAAGGCCAAGGACTACATACTGGCCGGCGATATCCTGCAAGTGGTGGTGTCCCAGCGCTTCCAGGTTCCCTTTACCTTGCCGGCGTTTTCCCTTTATCGGGCGCTGAGAAGGCTGAACCCCTCGCCCTTCCTTTATTATCTCGACTTCGGCGGATTTTCCATCGTCGGCTCAAGCCCGGAAATTCTGGTCCGGGCGCGTGGCGGGAAGGTCACCATCCGCCCCATCGCCGGCACCAGGAAGCGCGGCGCCACGGAGAAGGAAGACAAGGAACTGGCCGAGGAACTGCTGGCCGACCCCAAGGAATTGGCCGAGCACCTGATGCTGCTCGATCTGGGGCGCAACGATGTGGGAAGAGTCGCCAAGGTAGGCTCGGTGAAAGTTACCGAGCATATGTCCATCGAACGCTACTCCCACGTCATGCACATCGTCTCCAACGTCGAAGGCGACCTTGACGACAGGTTTGACGCCATCGACGCCCTGCTGGCCGGCTTCCCGGCGGGAACCGTTTCCGGCGCTCCCAAGGTGCGGGCGATGGAAATTATCGACGAACTGGAGCCTCAGCGTCGAGGCGTCTATGCCGGATGTATCGGTTATTTCGGCGCCAATGGGGAAATGGACACCTGCATCGCGCTACGCACCGCTGTGGTCAAGGACGGGATAATGTCCGTGCAGGCCGGCGGCGGCATTGTCGCCGACAGCGACCCGGAAGCCGAATACCAGGAAAGCCGCAACAAGGCCCGCGCCCTCATCCGCGCCGCCGAGGAAGCCGCCAAGTTCGGCTGACCTCGGACTTTCAGCGGGATGTCGCCGCCCATCCCGGATGTTCGAAATAGTTACCGTAATCGTTCAGAACCATCAGGATATTGATGGCGCCGGGAGTGCGATCAGCCGCCCCCTTCATGACTTCCACGCCTTCAATCACCTTGGCGAGGACAATATGCAGTCGGACATCGGCCTCCGGGGAAAGCTTGCAGCCGGCGACCATGCCGTCAACATGCTTCTGGACCGCGCCGGCAAGGACGGCGTACCGATCTTTGGACATGGAGCCTTTGTGGATGTCGGGCAGGGCGTTTTCCATCTCGTAACGAATATTCCACATTCCGTCGCGCAGGGCTTTGTCCGTTTGCCACTTCGCGCCGTTGTTCAAGGTGAGTTGGACCGCTCCAATGCCATGTCCGCCGCTGTGGCTGTGGGCGTCGCCGGCCGAGGCGGCATTTGAAAAAGCAAGCGTGGCGGCGCATATGAAAATCGCATAAAAATGAAAGCGCATAGAAACGTCTCCTTACAAAGGTAGTCTTCTCATTATTCCGCTCCTTGACGCAGGGAGTCAACGACGACTGTCCCCGAAAACATTCAGCTTTTTGCCGCTCCGCCGAATTCAAACCCGGCGTCATCGACAGCCTTGGCGATGGCGGCGACGTCATCGAATCCTTCGACGGCGATGCGTCCGGCCTTAAGGTCAACGGTGACGACGGCGTGAGGCGCTTGCGCCTTTACGGCGTTGGTCACCGCCTTGGCGCAGCCCTCGCAGGTCATTCCTGCAACGTGATAAATCCCGGCCATTTCAACCTCCTCAGCTTACGCCGTCGCCGATAATAACCGAACTCAGCGGCGCCAGCACAAAGCCCAGCGCCTCCACCTCTTTTATCCATTTGGGCAGCATCATGATAGTGGCGTCGCGGGGATGGCCGATGGCGATGGCGAAACCGGCGGAGCGCGCCAGACGTTCGACCTCGGCCAGTCTGGCGAAGACCGCCGCCTCGTCGTTAAGATTGTCGAGGAAGATGTTGCGCTCGGCATAGGGCAC
>MIAA01000014.1:0-89749 GCA_001830425.1 Rhodospirillales bacterium RIFCSPLOWO2_02_FULL_58_16 | reverse complement strand
GCCGATATCGGCGGTGAACTTGCTGCCCATGTGATTGTTGATGCCGATAAAAGAGTCAAAGCGCGAAAGCCCCCACCTGAGCCGCTTGAGGATTTCCTGCGGGTCATGTTCGGTCAGCAGCACATTGGGGCCGGGGTCTATGGTCCTGGACCCCGGCTCCATGGTGACGTGCAAAAGCAACTCGTGACCGGCGGCGCGCGCCGCCCTGGTTTGGGCTTCCAGATTGTCGGCATAGGTCAGGAAAGACAAAGTCAGCGGCCCCTTTATGGCAATAATCTGCGCCGTGCGTTTGCGATCCACTCCCATGTCGTCGATGACCAGAATAATCTTCGGCTTGCCGGTCTTTGTCGGCGTCGCTACGGCGAAGCGCCGCCATGATAAAGGCTCGGCGGGCGCCGCCTCCGGGGCCGGTTCGGGCGTCGCCATAGGAAGCGGTTCCGGTTCCGGCGCCGGAGGCGGCGGCATCGGCATGCTTACCGTCGGGATTTCATAAATTCCGTGGGGCAGGGATTCTTCGTAGGCCAGCGGCGGTTCTTTATAATCGTCCATGGGATCGGGAAACAGGGGAAGAGCCGAAGCCGTGACCATAGCCGGCGGCGGCGACTGGGAACGATACCAGGGGCCGGGAGCGGTCTTTGACTCAACCGGATTCGTTTCGGCGAATTTTTGCGGGATTTCCTTCCCCTTGAACAGTCCTCCCAGCATATAGCCGCCGAACAAACCGATAGAAATCACGGCAAGATATACCGCCCGACGACCGTAACCGGACTTTGTTTTCCGGGCGGTTTGCGTTGTTTTTTTCGGTCGGTTTTTGCGAACGCCGGTCACTCGTCATGCCTTTGAATTATGGGCGAATCTTTAGGGCATGATAAACCTGATTTTGAAGCCGTACATTCCCATACTGCATTGTCCCGTTAATTCCGAGTTTAATTGCTGAGGCGGCGCCTCCACCTCCGTCACGCCGTTCAGCGGCAGACGCACACGATAATCAAGGCCGGGGATCACCAGCACATTGCTGCAACCGAAGGCGTTTTTCGTGATTATTTTCAGAACGGTCGGCATGTTCGCCTTTGCAATCGTCAGTTGCGGCGAATAGTTGCCGTTAACATTCATTTCAATGGTCTGCCGTTCGTTTTCAATATGGACATTGCCGCTGAGGGTTGACGCTTGTTGCCCGGCATCCTGCTGCGGTTCAATAACCATCTGCCGTGGTTCGACGGCAGGCTTCCCGGTCAACACAATCATAATGCCGATGGTGGCTAAACTTGCCGCGACGACAAGGGCGATGAATGCTTTCTTTTCCATCTCATATGCTCATGACAGGATTAATCAAACCGGCGATCACCATGGCATTCATCAAATTAACCACGGCAAAAGCGATGACGACGAGGCCCGATGTTTTGAAAAAGATGCCGGAGGCTTTCGGAGAATGAATGCCGAGCGCGGAAAAGCTCAACAGCGCCAGCACCGGCAAGGTGCCGAGCGCGAAAATCAGCATGGTAAGGCCGCCTTTCATGAAGCCGCCTGCCGAAAGCGCGTAGAATTGCATGGACTGGGTGAAGCTGCACGGCAGGAAAAAGGTAATCGCTCCCAGCAAGGCCGGGGTCAGGGTATGATTGAGCCGCCTGAATTCAAGAAGATGACGGGAAATGAATTGCGGCAAAGTCGGTTGCAGACTTTTGACGACAGGAAATATGTCAAGCAGATTAATGCCCAGCGCCAACATCACTACGCCGACGGCAATGGTGAGCGTCAACATTCCGGTCTGACCCAACTCAAATTGTACGCCCAGGGCGCCGATAATGCCCCCCAGCGCAAAAAACGAGACCAGCCGTCCGCCGTGAAACAGAAGCTGCGGCGTTGTCTTGTCGCCTTCCTTGGCGAAGTTGGCGGAGACCGACAGCGTCAGGCCGCCGACAATAACCATGCAGGTGGAAACCGAAGCGATCAGGCCGATGATAAAGGCGACGGCGTAGTTGATGCCGTCCGTGTTGACAAGGCTGACGATGCCGAGTTTTTGCAGCCAGACGTATAAAGCCAGAAAAACGAGGGCAACGGGCGCCGCGACAAGAAATTCCCGCCATGCAACCACATGGCGCGGCTTTTTGAGAGAAATGTCGTAGCCGTATTTCTTAAGGCAAGGCTCCAACGCATGAATTACGGCTTGGGGCGGATTGTTCGCAATCTCCCCGCCGATTTCGATATTGCGATGTTTAAGCGATACCTTTGCGTGACTGACGCCGGGAATGTTCAGCATCTCTCTTTTTACCAGCGTGACGCAGGCTTCGCAGCGCATGCCGGAGATATGTAAAATTTGCGTTTGCATTAATCAGCCTTGTTCATTCCCTCCAGGATGGGACAGTCGGGCCGGTTATCGCCGTGGCAGCGGTCGGTGAGGTGAAGCAAAGCGCGACGGATGGCTTCAAGTTCGGCGATACGCTCTTCCACCTCCTTGATATGGCGTAGCGCCAAGGCCTTGACATCGGCGCTGGCTCGATTCTTGTCATGCCGGAGAGTCAGTAAATTGCTCACGTCTTTCACCGGAAATCCCAGACGGCGGGCGCGATAGATGAAGTGCAGGGTTTCCGCATCCGTCGCGGCGTAGCGGCGATAGCCGTTCGCGGCGCGCACGGCCGGCGGAATCAGGCCGATCTCCTCGTAGTAACGGATGGTTTTGACAGGAACGCCCGACTGTTCGGCAACGTCGCTGATATTCATGATTTTCCTCCGGTGGTGGGCCGCCAGCGCTTGAGCAGCAACGAATTGTAGACTACGGAAAGACTGCTCATCGCCATGGCGGCGCCGGCGATGACCGGACTCAGGTAGCCCAGCGCCGCCAGCGGCAGGGCGATAAGGTTGTAAATAAAGGCCCAGAACAGGTTCTGCTTGATCTTGGCGTAGGTGGCCCGGGAGATATCAATGGCGTCGGCAACCAATGTCGGCTCGCCGCGCATCAGGGTGATCCCCGCCGTATGCATGGCCACATCGGCGCCGGCACCCATGGCGAAACCGATGTCGGCCTCGGCCAGGGCCGGCGCGTCGTTGATGCCGTCGCCGACCATGGCCACGCAACGCCTCTCTCCTTTCAGACGCTTCACCATATCGGCTTTGTCTTCGGGCAGAACCTCGGCAATCACCTTGCCGACGCCGGATTCGGCGGCGATGGCTTGGGCGCTGCGGGCGTTGTCGCCGGTCAGCATGAAGGTGTCGATGCCGGCCTCTTTAAGCAAGGCCACCGCCTTGGCGGCGTTAGGCTTGATGGCGTCGCCGACGGCGATAAAGCCCAGCAACCGTCTTGATGGAGTCTTCTCTGCCGCCCACATTACCGTCTGGCCGCGCTCCTCAAAACTTTGCGCCGACGCTTCAAGGGGGCCGGTTATCATGCCCTCCTCGTCCATCAGGCGGCGACTGCCGATAACCAGAACCCTGCCCTCCACCGTTGCCATAAGCCCCCGTCCGGCCATGGCGCGAAAGCCCCCGACGGGCGCCAGCTTCACGGCTTTATCTCCGGCATAAACCAATAGGGCGTGGGCCAGAGGATGCTCGCTGCCCTGTTGGGCCGAGGCGGCGAGGCGCACTAACTCCCCTTCCCCGCCGTCGACGACCGACATCACGCCGCTGACCCGGGGGCGGCCTTCGGTGAGGGTGCCGGTCTTGTCGAAGACGACGGTAGTTATCCGGTGCGCCCGCTCAAGGGCTTCGGCGTCCTTGATCAGGATGCCGGCGGAGGCGGCGGAGCCTGTGCCGACCATGATCGCCGTCGGCGTCGCCAGGCCCAGGGCGCAGGGACAGGCGATAACCAGCACGGCGACGGCGTTGATAATGGCCGTCGCAACGTCGCCCGAGGCAAACCACCAGCCGGTAAAGGTCAGGGCTGAGATAGACATCACCACAGGCACAAAAATAGCGGAGATGTGATCAACCAACCTCTGCACCGGCGCCTTGGACCCCTGGGCGCCCTGCACCAGGGCGATAATGCGCGACAGGACGGACGCGGCGCCGACGGTGGTGGCGCGTATGCGCAACAATCCCTCGCCGTTGATGGCGCCGCCGGTGACCGTATCCCCCGCTCCCTTCGCTACCGGCAGACTCTCGCCGGTGATAAGAGACTCGTCGATATGGCTTTCGCCGTTGACTACAATGCCGTCGACGGGCAGGCGCTCGCCGGGTTTGACGACGACCATGTCGCCGCTGACGACCTCGTTGATCGGAATCTCAATCACGCGGTCTTTGCGCTCCACCCGCGCCGTCTCCGGCCGCAGGTTCATCAGGGCGCGGATGGCCGCCGTGGTGCCGTGCTTGGCCCGGCTTTCCAACCATTTACCCAGCAACACCAGGGTGACGACGACGGCTCCGGCCTCGTAATACAGGACGCCGCCGCCGATCTCGGGCGCCAGGGTGTTAAACAGGCTGATCCCGTAGGCCGCCGAGGTGCCGATGGCCACCAGCAAATCCATGTTGCCGGAAAACGCCTTGAGCGCCCCCCAGGCGGCGCGGTAAAAGCGCCGCCCCGCCCACAACTGCACCGGCGTCGCCAAGGCAAGCTGGGCCAACGCCGGAATCATCCATTCCACCCCCGCTACTTGCCACGCCATCTGCGCCGCCAGGGGCAGGGTAAAGGCGGCGGCGACGGCGAATGTCCTGAAATCGGCGCGGCCTTTGCGGGCCAATTCTTCTTCCTCGTCGGCGCCGGCGGAGGAGGAGTCGTCAACGGCCCGGGCGCCGTAACCGGCCCCTTCCACCGCCGCGATCAGATCGGCGAGGCCGGCGGTTCCTTCCCGGACGCTTATTAAAGCCCGCTCGCTGGCGAGGTTGACCTCGGCGGCAACGACCCCCGGAACCTTGCCCAGCACCTTTTCCACCCTTCCCGAGCAGGTGGCGCAGGTCATCCCCTTGATGCGCAAAATGACGGTGTTCATGACCAACCTTTCAGTACGCTGTAACCATATATAAAGGTTCCAGAGACTGGAAGGTCAAGGGGCGACAGCTTTAGGGAATGGAATTCGGCGGGAGAAAGGATTAGAATAACGGCGAAGGTGCCGGGGAAGTCGCCGACTGAGGTGGGAACAGATGAATAAACTACTCGAAAAAGCGTTTGCGGAAGCCGCCGGTCGTCCTGACGACGAACAGACGCTTATTGCCGGCATCGTGCTTGATGAATTACACGATGAAGCCTTGTGGCAGCAGAAGTTCGCACGCGACGCAGACAGGCTCGATGCGATTGCGGCGAAGGTGCGCGGGCAAATCGCTCGTGGAGAAACCTTGCCTTACGATCCGTCCGACGCCCCTGAAGAATGAAATCAGCCACTCATGGCCGTGAATGTTAAACTGTCTGAAGAACTGGTTGCTGAAGCGAAGCGTTACGGCGGCATTTATCATCGCTCACTGCCCAAACAGATCGAGTACTGGTCCTGCATGGGGAAGATTGCCGAGGAAAATCCGGATCTGACGTTTTTCATGATCAAGGACATTATGATCGCTCGCAAGGAGAACGCGAAGGAAGAGTACGTCTTTGAATGACGGTGCGCATCCTTCAGACGCCGACTTTCAAACGTACGATTAAGCGGTAATCGTCAAACTCTCCCGCGCTTGACCGTGGCGAGAGCCGGAGGCATTGTTGCGTCGGGATTGCCGGAAGCCTTATTGTTTCCTTGTGTCAAACATTAGAAAACCAACATAACCTATTGATATGTATTTATTAATCGACAACTATGACAGCTTTACCTACAATCTGCTCCACTATCTGGGGGAGCTGGGGGCGGAGGTTGAGGTGCGGCGCAACGATACGCTGAGCGCCGAGCAGGCTCTGGCCCTCAAGCCGCAGGGCATCGTTATTTCTCCGGGACCGTGCGACCCCGACAAGGCCGGCGTCTGCCTGGAGTTGATCGGCAAGGCGGCGGGCGCGGTCCCCATCCTCGGGGTATGCCTGGGCCACCAGTGCATCGGCCAGGCCTTCGGCGGCAGGATCGTGCGGGCGCCCAAGCCCATGCACGGCAAGGTCAGCGCCATTCGCCACAACGGCTCCGGCGTTTTCGCTGGCATTCCCTCGCCCTTCATCTCGGCCCGCTATCACTCGCTGGCGGTGGAGCGGGAGTCCCTTCCCGACTGCCTGGAGGCGACGGCGGACAGCGACGACGGCGTTATCCAGGGGCTGGTCCATCGCGCCCTTCCCGTCCACGGAGTGCAGTTCCACCCGGAAAGCATTGCCTCCGAACACGGCCATCGCCTGCTGCGCAACTTCCTGGAGATGTCTGTTAAATGAGCGGCATCAAGCCCCTGCTGGCGAAGATCGCCGACGCCCGATCCCTCAGCGAGGACGAGGCCGAAGCCGCCTTTAATATTATCATGTCGGGGGAGGCGACGCCGAGCCAGATCGGCGCTTTCCTGATGGGCCTGAGGGTGCGCGGCGAGACCGTCGAGGAAATAACCGGCGCCGTCAGGGCCATGCGGGCCAAGGCCTTGCCGGTCAAGGCCCCGGATAACGCTATCGACATCGTCGGCACCGGCGGCGACGGCTTGGGCGCCTTCAACATTTCCACCGGCGCGGCCCTGGTCGTCGCCGGCTGCGGCGTTCCGGTGGCCAAGCACGGCAACCGGGCGCTGTCGTCCAGATCGGGGGCGGCGGATGTGCTGGCGGCGTTGGGGGTCAACCTTGACGCCGATTTGACGCTGGTGGAGCGGGCCATTGCCGAAGCCGGCATCGGCTTCCTGATGGCTACTCGTTACCACGACGCCATGCGTCATGTCGGCCCGTCGCGCCTCGAATTGGGAGTGCGCACCATTTTCAACCTGCTGGGGCCGCTGTCCAACCCGGCCGGGGTCAAACGCCAGTTCACCGGCGTTTATTCCCGCGACTGGATAGAGCCGATAGCCAAGGCATTGGGAAATCTGGGCTGCGAGCGGGCCTGGGTGGCGCACGGCGCGGACGGCCTTGACGAGTTGACCACTACCGGCCCCTCCTTCGTCGCCGAACTCAAGGATGGTCGGGTCAACTGCTTTACGGTAAACCCCGAGGACGCCGGTCTGCCGAGGGCCGACCCCGCCGACCTCAAGGGCGGCTCTCCTGAAATCAATGCTCAAGCCGTCAGGGTTATGCTGGACGGCAAGGCGGGAGCATACCGCGATATCGTGATCTATAACGCCGCCGCCGCCCTGATCGTCGCCGGCAAGGCGGATAATTTGCGAAGCGGAGCGGCGCTGGCGGCCAGCGCTATTGATAGCGGCAAGGCCAAGGCGGCGCTTGCCGAGCTGGTGGAAATCACCAACCGATGACCGGCATTTTGACCGGAATTTGCGCCGATAAGGCCGAACACGTTGCGCGTTGCAAGAAAGAGCGCAGCCTTGACGATCTTTACGCCGCCGCCGAGGCCATGGCCCCGGCTCGTGGATTTGCCGCCGCCCTTGACAAAGCCGTTCGCGGCGGCGGCTATGGCCTGATCGCCGAAATCAAACGCGCTTCGCCGTCCAGGGGGGTGATCCGCGCTGATTTCAACCCGGCAGAACTGGCCGTAGCCCTGGAAGCCGGGGGCGCCGCCTGCCTGTCCGTGCTTACCGACGTTCCCTATTTTCAGGGATCGGATGATTTCCTGGTAAAAGCGCAAACGGCCGGCAACCTTCCGGCGTTACGCAAGGACTTCATGATCGACCCCTACCAGATCGTTGAATCCCGCGCCCTCGGCGCCGACTGCGTGCTGCTGATCATGGCTGTCCTTGATGACGCAAAGGCCGGGGAACTGGCGGCCGTCGCCGTGAAATCGGGCATGGATGTCCTGGTCGAAGTCCACGACGAAGCCGAACTGGAGCGGGCGCTCCGTCTTGACGCCCGCCTGATCGGCATCAACAATCGCGACCTTGATACCTTCAAGACCGACCTCGCCGTCACCGAACGCCTGGCCCCGCTGGTTCCCAAGGACCGCATTGTTGTCAGCGAAAGCGGGCTTTCTACCTCCGCCGATCTGGCCCGCATGTCAAGATGCGGCGTTAATTGCTTTCTCATCGGCGAGGCAATTATGAGCCGAAACGACGCGCAGGCCGCCCTTCGCAACCTTCTCTCGGAGTTTGGACGCTAAAACCATGGCCGAATTCACTCACTTTGACGCCGAAGGCAACGCCGTAATGGTGGACGTCTCCGGCAAGGACGCCACCACGCGCACCGCCGCCGCCAAGGGTTCGGTAATCATGAAGCCTGAAACCATGGACCTGATCATAAAAGGCGGGGTGAAAAAGGGCGACGTGTTGAGCGTCGCCCAACTGGCCGGGATCATGGGGGCCAAGCGCACACCCGATCTTATTCCGCTGTGCCATCCTCTTGAACTGACCTCGGTCAAGGTGAACCTGACCTGCGACAAAGAGCGCAGCGCCGTCGATATCAGCGCCGTATGCAGCCTTGACGGCCGCACCGGCGTCGAGATGGAGGCGTTGACGGCGGTGGCGGTGGCGGCGCTCACCGTCTACGACATGTGCAAGGCGGTGGATCGAGGCATGCGCATCGAGAACATCCGTCTGGTCCATAAGTCCGGCGGCAAATCCGGCGTCTTCGAGGGGGAATAGAAAACCTCCCCCTGCCCCCTCCTTGAAGCAAGGAGGGGAAAAGAAGAAAAATTCCTCCCCCTTGCTTCAAGGGGGAGGTCTTCCTGTTATTCCTCCCCCTTAACAAGGGGGAGGTCAGGAGGGGGTATGGAATAATACCTCCCTGTTGGTGATAACCTGTGGATAACATTGGGAAAAACGCCCATATTTTTTTCACTGCGGCTTATCCGAAAATGCTACAAAAATAAAATGAGAGAGAGAATCGCCTTAAAACGGATAATGATGGCGGCGGTGATTGTATCGGCGGCAAGCCTTGCCGCCTGCGATAAAGCCGGCGACTTCGCCTACTGGAAAGAGAAAAGCCCCATCGTGCCGGTGCCTTCGCCGGTTTACAGCGACGGCGACACCTACGTTTTCGATGAAGACGGACATAGTCTTACCGAAGCGGTGGTCAGCGCCTCCCCCGAAAAGGTGTCATGGACCGACGGCGAGGGCGCCGCCTGGACATCAACTTCCAATCCTTTCCTTAAGCCGAATGATTATTCCGCCCATTCCGGGGCGCTGAAAATCGAACGGCAGTTCTCCAAGGCCGCCGCCGAGTTCTTTCCCCTGATGGTGGGCAAGCGCATCAGATTTTCCGTTTCGGAAAGGACTGCGGGAATCGACGATATCGCCAAGAACGACATCGAATGCGAGGTAGTCTCGGAGGTCGATGTATATGTGCGGGCGGGAACGTTTGATACTTTTGAAACCCATTGCGCCACTAAAGGCAGCTTTGAAACCTTCTATTACTCGCCGAAAGTCCATCATACCGTCCTTCGCATCAGCGGCGGCCTTTTTAACAAGAAAATCAAGGAGCTGGTTTCTTTCAAGGGTGACGCCGCCTCCTTCCCTGAACCCGCTCCCGAAGAAAAAACACAAGAGACGCCGGACGAGCCTGTCGCCGTCAACAAGGCCGAACGGCAAACGGCGGCGGCGGAAAAGAAGACTCCGCTGAAGGAAGCCAAGCAGGCCGTTCCGGCGGAAAAAATCAAGGCGTCGCCGGCCGCGATGAGAAACATGCCCCCTCCCAAGGCGGCGCCCACGGTCGCCGTAGATAAAAAAGAATTGCTGCGGCGCGTTAGTTTGCAGGCGGAAAAATTCAAGACCGAAACCGGAACATGGGGAAAAGAAGGCTCCGGGCAGGCCATGTACGGCGTCCAGTTGGGGGCTTTCAGCTCCCGCAACGGCGCCAAGTCGGCGTGGGGAGAATTTGTCAACCGATCACCCGATCAACTGGGCGGCTTCAATCCGCTCTACCAGGAGTACTTCCCCAAGGGCGGACAAACCAAGTTCATCAGAGTCATTGTCGGTGAATTCGACCGCTTCAAGTCTGCCCAACTGATGTGCGGCAGCCTGAAACGCCACGGTTTCGACTGCTGGTCCGTGGAACTGAAATAATCTCTCCTTGCGAAAGCCTTGCATTCGGGCCTTTATTCCGATAGGTTACATGTAACCTTTTTGAGGAGGCGGGCGGATGGCGGCAACGTCAGACCGGAAACAAAGTTCGCGTAAGAAGGTGTGTAACTATCGCGAACGCATGCGCGCTCGCGGATTGAGGCCTGTTCAGATTTGGGTTCCTGACACCCGCACGGCGAATTTCGCCAAGGAAGCCCATCGTCAGTCTCTCGCCGTGGCGAAAAGCGCATGTGAGCGCAAGGATCAAGCCTTCATTGACGCCGTCACGGACCACGACAAGGCATGAACCGTGGAGAGATATGGACGGTTTCAGGTTCCGGCTATGCCGGCAAGCCCCGTCCCGCCGTCATTGTTCAGGACAATCGGTTTGACGTCACCGCTTCCGTCACGATCTGCGTATTCACCACAGATGATACGGATGCTCCCTTGTTTCGCATATCGGTTACGCCGAGCGAAAGCAATGGCCTGCGCTCCGCGTCGCGGTTGATGGTCGATAAGCTCACGACGGTTTCCAGGGAACGGCTGGGTGAGCGGATCGGATGCCTCGACGACGCGGACGTGGTGCGGATGGACCGTGCGATCATGGTCTTTCTCGGGTTGGCGTAGGAAAACATTGGGGGCTTTCAACGCCCGTGCGGCAACCTCCCTCTGCCCCCTCCTTGGTAAGGAGGGGGAAAAAATTCCTCCCCCTTGCTTCAAGGGGGAGGTCAGGAGGGGGTAGTATTCGCAAGCACGAAGCGCTTGAAGGCCTCCGCCGGCGCCGACAGCCGCTTGCTCTTGCGGTGAACCAGGAACCAGTGACGCATGATCGGAAAGCGGCTTACGTCAAGAACCACCAGACTGCCCAGCGTCAACTCCATCCGTATCGCGTCGCGGGACATCAGGCCCAGCCCCAGACCGGCCTGAACGCATTGCTTGATGGCCTCGACGCTGCTTACCTCCATGCCGTTGGCGATGGTTATCCCGTGCTGGTCAAAAAACTCCTCCATCGCCTTGCGGGTTCCCGAACCGCTCTCACGCGCCAGGAACACTTCTTCCTCCAGCCGTTTCAGGGGAATGTCGGCCTCGCCGGCTAACCGATGGTCAGGCGGGGCGATAATCACCAGGGGGTTTTCCATAAAGCTTTCCGCCTCCAGCTCCAGATCGGCGGGCGCCCGCCCCATGATCGCCATATCCACGTCGTTATCCTTGAGTCTGTCGAGCAGGGATTGACGGTTGTGAACGTCCAGGCTGATGCCGATGCCGGGAAACAGCTTGCCGAAAGCGCCGAGCAGCCGGGGCGCGAAATAGTTGGCGGTGGCGACGATAGCGATGCGCAGCCGACCGCCGGCCAGTCCCTTGAGGCTGTTCAGCGTTGACGCCATCTCGTCCAGTTGACCGGCGACGGCGCGGCTGTAATGGAGGACTTCCTCTCCCGCCTCGGTGAGAAAAATTTTCTTGCCGACCTGTTCAAACAGGGGTATCCCGGCTTGGTCTTCAAGCTGTTTTACCTGCATGGAGACCGCCGGCTGGGTCAAGTTAAGCTCCTCGGCGGCGCGGGTGAAACTGTTGTTTTTGGCGACGGCGGCGAATATCTTGAGTTGGCGCAGGGTGATATTCATTGGCGGCAACACCATAAGCATTAGTTATGCAAACAATCAATAATCGTTAATTATCTTATATATGTAACGCCTCTATGCTTCCAGTCTTATTTTTTCGTCAGTCGGGGAGTTTATCGGGATGGACCAATCGGAACGCTACGCGGACCTGAGCCTTAAGGAGGCGGAGCTGATTGCGGGCGGCAAGCATGTTCTTTGCGCCTACATCATGAAGCCCAAGGCCGGACACGGCTATCTTGCGGCGGCGGCTCATTTTTCGGCGGAGTCCTCCACAGGCACCAACGTCGAGGTCTGCACCACCGACGACTTCACCAGAGGCGTCGATGCCCTGGTCTATGAGATCAACGAGGCCGAGGAGATCATGAAGATCGCCTACCCCGTCGCTTTGTTCGATCTCAACATCATCGACGGCCGGGCGATGATGGCGTCGTTTCTGACGCTGACCATCGGCAACAACCAGGGCATGAGCGACATCGAATACGCCAAGATGCATGATTTTTACTTTCCGCCTGATTATTTGGCCCTGTTCGACGGCCCGGCGATGAACATCGAGGACATGTGGCGGGTGCTGGGCCGTCCCCTCAAGGACGGCGGCATGATCGCCGGCACCATCATCAAGCCCAAGCTCGGCCTTCGGCCCCGGCCTTTTGCCGACGCCTGTCACCAGTTCTGGCTGGGCGGCGACTTCATCAAGAACGACGAACCCCAGGGCAATCAGGTGTTTGCGCCCCTCAAGGAGACCATCGCCCTGGTCGCCGACGCCATGGAGCGGGCGCAACAGGAAACCGGCGCCGCCAAGCTGTTTTCCGCCAATATCACCGCCGACGACCCGGCGGAGATGATCGCCCGGGGCGAGTACATTCTCAAGACCTTCGGCGACAACGCCTCGCATGTGGCCTTTCTGGTTGACGGCTATGTCGCCGGATCGACGGCGGTGACCACCTGCCGGCGCAACTTCCCCGGACAGTTCCTGCATTATCACCGGGCCGGCCACGGCGCCGTCACCTCGCCTCAGTCCAGGCGCGGCTACACCGCCTTTGTCCACTGCAAGATGTCGCGCCTGCTGGGGGCGTCCGGCATCCACACCGGCACCATGGGCTTCGGCAAGATGGAAGGCGATCCGTCCGACAAAAAGATCGCCTACATGCTGGAGCGGGACGCTGCTGACGGTCCCTTCTATCGTCAGGAATGGGGAGGCATGAAGGCGACGACGCCGATCATTTCCGGCGGCATGAACGCGCTGCGCCTTCCCGGTTTTTTCACTAATCTTGGTCATTCCAACGTTATCCAGACCTCCGGCGGCGGCGCTTTCGGCCATATCGACGGAGCGGTCGCCGGCGCCCTTTCGCTGCGCCAAAGCCATGAGGCGTGGAAGGCGGGCGTGAACCTGATTGATTACGCCGGGGATCACAAGGAACTGGCCCGCGCCTTCACAAGTTTTCCCGCCGACGCCGACAAGTTCTATCCCGGCTGGCGCAAGGCGTTCAACATCGGTTAAAGTGATTCAGGGAGGGAGCCGATTTGTCGATCAAGCATCCCGTCATCGCCGTTACCGGCTCGTCGGGCGCCGGCACCAGCACGGTCAAGGTGGCCTTCGAGCATATGTTCCGCCGCGAGGGCCTGACTCCGGTGGTGATCGAGGGCGACAGCTTCCACCGCTATGACCGGGTCGCCATGAAACAGGCGGTGGCGGAGGCGGCGGGCAAGGGTAACCCCAATTTCAGCCACTTCGGCCCCGAGGCCAACCTGTTCAAGGAACTTGAAACCCTGTTCAAAACCTACGGCGAGACCGGGAAAGGCAAGCGCCGCCTGTACCTGCACAACGCCGAGGAGGCCGAGCCTTACGCCGCCCTCGGTCTCGGTTCCGGTCAGTTCACCCCGTGGGAGGAGTTCGCGGCGGGCACCGACCTGCTGTTCTACGAGGGTCTGCACGGCTGCATAACGGTGAAGAACGAAAATATCGACATATCCCGCTATGTGGACCTGAAGATCGGCGTGGTGCCGGTAATCAATCTGGAATGGATACAGAAAATCCACCGCGACACCAGCCAGCGCGGCTACTCGGAAGAAGCGGTGATGGAAACGATACTGAGGCGCATGCACGACTACGTTCACTACATCATGCCCCAGTTCAAGCACAGCGACATCAACTTCCAGCGGGTGCCTGTGGTCGATACTTCCGACCCGATCATCGCCCGCGACATCCCCACCGCCGACGAGAGTCTGGTGGTGATCCGCTTCAGCGATCCCGAGAAGTTCGAGGTGGACTTCCCCTACCTGCTGCGCATGCTGCATAATTCCTGGATGTCGCGCCGCAACTCCATCGTCGTTCCCGCCGGCAAGATGGGCCTGGCCATGGAGTTGATCCTGACCCCCATTCTCCGCCTTTTGCTGAAAGAGAGCAAAAGGCTCAAGGCTTAAATTCCATCCCGGAGGAACCTATGCACGTCAAGATCGCCCCTTCCATTCTGTCATCGGATTTTTCCCGGCTGGGCGAGGAAGTGCGCGCCGTCGATGCTGCCGGGTGCGACTATATCCACATCGACGTCATGGACGGCCATTTCGTTCCCAACCTGACCTTCGGCCCGCCGGTGATCAAGTGCATAAGGCATTGCACCGACAAGGTTTTCGATGTCCATTTGATGATCAACCCGGCCCAGCCGTTCATTCAGAGCTATGCCGACGCCGGCGCCGACATCATCACCGTCCACGCCGAGGCCGACGTGCATTTAGACCGCAGCCTCCAGTTGATCAAATCGATCGGCAAGAAGGCGGGAGTATCCCTCAACCCCTCGACGCCGGAATCAGTGATCGAGTACGTCATCGACAGGCTGGACCTGATCCTGGTGATGTCGGTCAACCCCGGCTTCGGCGGCCAGAGTTTCATCGAGTCCCAATTAGCGAAAATCCAACGTATCCGCTCGATGATCGGGCGGCGCAACATTGATTTGATGGTTGACGGCGGCATCAACGCCAAGAACATCAAGTCGGTGGTTGACGCCGGCGCCGACGCGGTGGTCGCCGGCAGCGCCGTCTTTCGCGGCGACGACTACAAGGCGACCATCGGCGAACTGCGCAACGCGCTGAAGTAGCCGGGCGGAGAAAGCATGTGAGCGCGAACTCGAAGATCGAATGGACGGAACAGACGTGGAACCCGACGACCGGCTGCACGAAGATTTCTCCCGGTTGTAAACACTGCTACGCTGAAACAATGGCGCGCCGTCTTCATGTCATGGGGGCCGCCGGTTATGAAAACGGTTTTAATCTCGCGCTGCACCCTAAGCGCATAGCTCAGCCATTGGCGCGCCGCAAGCCGACAGTCTATTTCGTTAATTCGATGAGCGACCTGTTCCACTGCGATATCCCGGATGCGTTTCTGGATGAAGTGTTCGCGGTGATCGGCCAGACCCCCCAGCACACCTACCAGATTCTGACCAAGCGAGCGGAGCGGCTACCTGAGTATTTTGCTGATCGCCGTTGTCCGCCGAACGTCTGGTTGGGCGTATCGGTGGAAGACCGCGCCTATGGGCTACCGCGCATCAATCATTTGCGCCGGGTCGATGCAAAGGTCAGATTTCTTTCAATCGAGCCGCAGTTGGAAGACCTCGGCTATTTCGATCTTGCCGGCATGCATTGGGTGATCGTCGGCGGAGAATCCGGCCACAAGGCCCGACCGATGGAGGAAGCTTGGGTCGAAAACGTCAAGCGCCAAGCCGACAAGGCCGGCGTCGCCTTCTTTTTCAAGCAGTGGGGCGGCTGGGGAGTCGATGGCGTCAAGCGACACAAAAAGGCGAATGGCCGGGTATTCAAGGGACGGACGTGGAACGCCTATCCGGAGACTCACTCCGCTTGTTGACCGGTTAGAACAACGATCCCTGGCCGTTGTCTGTGGCGACATTCCAGAACTTGTGCGCCAGATCGTTTTCTGCCGCGAGCAGTAGCCAATACAGGCGCTGTTCGTTGCTTCCCGTAATCAGTTTCATACGGGTTGATGGACGTTTGCCGAGGTCGGCGACCAAGTCCCTCCAATATTCAATCAACTGGCGACGGATTTCTTTTGGCGGGCGGGCAAGGTCAACCTTCTTGCGCCATCCCGGTGCAAAGATGTCAAAGGCTGACCCGTCCGGCCCAAGATTAATTTTCCAGTTTCGCTGAAGGTCCATGGCGTTCACATGGATCAGCATGTCGATGCGTTTCAAGAGCGCGAGCGATTGGATGATCTTGAAATCCAGAGCACCCAGGCTGAATGGATCAATGAAGGCGAAATGTAGGCCATAAGGATTGATGGTTCCCGCCACTTCGGCTGCGGCATCGACGGCTGATCCCTTGAGTTCCCGTACAGGTGCCTTGAGCCGCTTAAGACGCTCGACCGTGGCCGCACGCCGTTCATCGTCGATGTCGGCGACGTAGATATCCGAAAACGGCGCACTACCTTTCTGGCTGACCTTCCAGGCGGCGACGGCGCTACCGTCGATCCACTCGCCGGTCTCTTTTACCATGGCCCTGCCGGGGCCACAGAACAAGTCGATGAACGTCGCCGACTTTGAATGGCCTTTGAGGAACATGGTGCGGGTATAACGAGAGATGTTCAGGTAGCGGCACAGGTAATCGTGCTTTTGTTTGGCCCATTCTCCGACTTCCGCAGCCGGAAGCCCGTCCTTGTCATCAACCAACGTCCCCATCGCGGTCGCACTCCATTGCATCAATTGATGACAAAATGCCGAACAACCTGACAATAGCATAGCAGGTAAAATCCTGCTTCTCATACACGGAACTTAGAGCGCGTCAGGATTGATCAGGATCACCTGCGGTGCATATCGGCGTCATTGCGACCGCGAGCATCAGCGACGCGGGAAGCAATCCAGTGGTGGTGGATGCTCTCTGGATTGCTTCGTCTTGCTTCGTCGCTTCGCTTCTTGCAATCCTCGCAAAGACGGTTAGGCGTGGCCCACAGCGGCGATTCCAATCAATCCTGATGCGATCTAGTCGGAAGTTTCAGGGACGCATTCTACATACGAGCGAATAACGGGGGCTTCCACCGTTTGATTATCACGCAATTCAAAAGCGGGATATTTCCCTACAAACGCCTCGGCGGCGGCAACGCACTCGGATCGGGTTTTGAACAAGACCGGCTCGTGCCCGATATCTCCCGCCGATGAAGCAAGGACGATTACCAGCAGCCATTTCATCCGCGCCTCCACTACATCGGCATCATCAAGAAGGTAGAAAAGATCGTAGGTCGTTTACGGTTGCCGAACAAGTCGATAATGTCTTTCGCGGCATAAGCTTTTTTGACCTTTTATGATGTTTTGATACTATGGAGACGCGGCGCAGGAGAAGCTTGGGACCGGCAACGTAAAGGGATCGCCTTGACACAGTTACACCCGAAACAACAGCAGATCGCCATGCAGAAGATCTCGATGGTTTATTCGCAGATCGATGATCGGGTGCTGTTGATCGTTTTCACCGCGCAGGGAAAACATCGTTTCTGGATGACCCGTCGTTTTGTCCGGATTATATGGAAGCCGCTGGTCGTAAACCTCGAAAATTTCCCCGACATAAGAAAACACCTGGACGGCCAGATCAGGAAAGCCGTTCTCTCCATGCGCCATCAGGATGCTCTGGAAAAGAGCGCGTTCTCGACCGAATCATTCAAGGAGGAATTGCTGAAAACGGCGGCTCCCCCTGCCGATGCCCCCGGCCCCGCCCGGCAAACCCCTTCGCCGCCGCGTGAAAACAGCCCCGCCGCCGAAGTCGCGCACGACGATGCGACGATCAATCTTATTATCGGAGTATCCGGCGGCATGCATAAGGACGGCAGGCTGGGGCTGGTGTTTAATTTGCAGAACGGAAAATCGTTTCATCTTTTTCTCGATGAAAAGCTGTTTCACGCCTTTTGCCATCTGCTGGTGGAGGTAACGTCAAAAGCCGGCTGGAACCTTGATCTTCGGGTCGTCGATAAAGACGGCATGGCCGTTGAAAGCGGCGCCGTTGCCCATTAGCGAGCGCCGTTGCCCGAGTAGTTTCTTGATTGGTTGAGGGACTTGTCGGGCTTGTTCACATAATTGCCGGATGTGGTCAAAGACATTTTGATCTTGTACTTCAGGTTCTCGGAAGTGTGGCGGGTGTCCAGAAATTTGTCGTCGCCGACCAATTCGGCGAACCTCATCTGGGCGGTGAACGCCTTGTCCTCGTTGGTCGATCCTGTTTCGTAGTATTCCCAGGCATGGCCATAGGCCTCATGGACCAGCGCCGAGGCGATATCGAATTCATTGAAAAATTCCGGAAAAAAAATCAGCGACGACGACAGCATTACCGTGAAGAACTTGTTCTTGCCGTCGGACAGGGCGTTGAATCTCGCCAGGGTCAGGCCGTCACTGGTGCAAAAATTCTGAAAAGTTATGTATCCGCCGGAATTTTTGAAGACCGCCGATATGTCTTCAAATATTTTCGGGGTATGGGTTTCGATGACCTTCAAGGCCTTTATGGTCTCCTTCAGGTAGGCGTCGTTGATGTTGGCCGCCTCCTTGCGGGGGGCGCTTGCCGGGTACGGGCTGCCCAGAATGGGAATGCCCTTGTACGAAGTAACGGGAACGGAGGTTTCCGGGACCAGCAAATCCTTGCCGTCATTGATGCACAGGACGGAGCCGTCCGTTCCTTTGCGCTGATTCAATCCCTCCAGATAGTATGATCTGGCGGTTTCCCTGTTCAGCCTTACGGCCTCTTCGCCGCCCCGGTCGGATAAGAGCTTGTGTATGGAACTGACGATTGAGCTTCTTTCCGGCGCCGAGCCGGCCCGTGCGCCGGAGGCAACGTGGATAAACGCCGAAGCAACCGCCACGACGGCGACAAAACGCCTCATTGATATCGCGGCCTGGGCCTGCATCTTTCTCATGTTTCCCGTGCGGGTTCGGCTTGACCCGTCAAGTTTGTTCTATTTCGGCCCGGCGCTCAACAGGAATTGAATTGACTGTGTATAAAAAACCCCGGAAGAACCTGTCTTCCGGGGTTTTCAGCCGTTCGGCAAGTCATGCTCAGGCGAGGATGGCCAGCAGCAGAATGGCGACGATGTTGATGATCTTGATCATCGGGTTGATGGCGGGACCGGCGGTGTCCTTGTAAGGGTCGCCGACGGTGTCGCCGGTAACTGCCGCCTTGTGGGCGGCGGAGCCTTTGCCGCCGTAGTTGCCGTCTTCGATGTATTTCTTGGCGTTATCCCAGGCGCCGCCGCCGGACGTCATCGAGATGGCGACGAACAGGCCGGTGACGATGGTTCCGAGAAGCATCGCGCCCAAGGCCGAAAAAGCCGCCGCCTGACCGGCGATGAGGTTGACCACGAAGTACATCGCCACGGGGGCCAGAACCGGCAGCAGGGAGGGAACGATCATCTCCCTGATCGCCGTCCTGGTCAGCATATCGACGCAAGTCCCGTATTCGGGCTTTCCTGTGCCTTCCATGATGCCCGGTATTTCCTTGAACTGGCGACGGATTTCAACCACCAGTTCCCCGCCGGCGCGGCCCACGGCCATCATACCCATGGAGCCGAACAGGAAGGGCAACATGCCGCCGATGAAAAGACCGA
This sequence comes from Rhodospirillales bacterium RIFCSPLOWO2_02_FULL_58_16, assembly GCA_001830425.1. NCBI lineage: Bacteria > Pseudomonadati > Pseudomonadota > Alphaproteobacteria > Rhodospirillales > Rhodospirillales bacterium RIFCSPLOWO2_02_FULL_58_16. Next base: position 70,582 of record MIAA01000014.1, on the reverse strand, counting down.
CGACGACGAACGGGTCTTGAAGTTTGAAGGTCACTTCCAGATTCGGGAAATAGTGCTTCAGGTCCTCGGTATAGGCGGCGAACAGGACCAGGGCGGCAAGGCCGGCGGAACCGATGGCGTAGCCCTTGGTGACCGCTTTGGTGGTGTTGCCGACTGCGTCCAGGGCGTCGGTTACTTTGCGCACCTCTTCCGGCAGGTTCGCCATCTCGGCGATGCCGCCGGCGTTGTCGGTCACCGGCCCGAAGGCGTCAAGCGCAACGACTATGCCGGCCAGGGCCAGCATGGTGGTGGCGGCGATGGAAATGCCGTAAAGGCCGGCGGTAAGATGGGAAATTATAATGCCGCCGCTGATCACCAGCACCGGCAGCGCCGTCGATTCCATGGAGATAGCCAATCCCTGGATGATGTTGGTGGCGTCGCCGGTCCTTGAGGCGGCGGCCAGGCTCTGCACCGGGCGGTGATGGGTGCCGGTGTAGTATTCGGTGATCCAGACGATCAGGCCGGTCACGACCAGCCCGGTAAAGGCGCAGATCAGCAGGTCGATGCCGGTGAAGGATATTCCATCGGCTTTGAATGTCGTGTGGTAGCCGAGGAATGAGGCGACCACGCCGGTAATCAGGATGGCCGAGATCACGGCGCTGGCGATAAAGCCCTTGTACAGCGCCCCCATGATGTTGTTGGAAGGCCCGAGCTTGACGAAAAAGGTGGCGATCACCGAGCCGATGATGCACACGCCGCCGATAAGCAGCGGCAGCATCATCAGAGTCTTTTGGGCGTCGCCGGTAAAGAAAATGGCGCCGAGCAGCATGGTGGCGACAATCGTCACCGCGTAGGTCTCGAACAAGTCGGCGGCCATGCCGGCGCAGTCGCCGACGTTGTCGCCGACGTTGTCGGCGATGACGCCGGGATTGCGGGGGTCGTCTTCAGGAATTCCGGCTTCGATCTTGCCGACCAGATCGGTGCCGACGTCGGCGCCCTTGGTGAAGATGCCGCCGCCGAGACGGGCAAAGATTGAAATCAGGGAGCCGCCGAAGCCGAGAGCCAGCAAGGCTTCAAGAATGTGGCGCAGGCCTTCCGGCGTGTCGCTGTCAAAGATATTGAGCAGGATCGCGTAGTATCCGGCCACCCCGAACAGGGCCAGGCCGACGACCAGCATGCCGGTGATGGCGCCCGATTTGAAGGCGATCTCCAGCCCTCCGGCGAGGCCGACGATGCGGGACGCTTCGGCGGTGCGGACATTGGCGCGGACGGAGACGTTCATGCCGATATATCCGGTGGCTCCCGAAAGAACGGCGCCGATGAAGAAGCCGCCGGCCGCCGTTACTCCGAGGGTGAGGCCGAGAAGAATGCCGACGCCGACGCCGACCATGGCGATGGTGCTGTACTGACGGTTAAGGTAGGCGCGCGCGCCTTCCTGGATGGCGGCGGAAATCTGCTGCATACGATCATTGCCGGCCGGCGCCGATAATACGGAATTAGTCGCATAAGCGCCGTAGAGAAGCGCCAACAAGCTACAGCCAATAACTAAAAACAAAATCGACATGTCTATAAACCTTTTACTTTTGGGGTATTTCGCCGAGAATCGGCGACCGGGAAAGACGGCAAAATATCCTCATATTGCCGCTAAAAGCAGCGGGGAAAATGCCAGAACCGTTATGATAAAGCAATATATGTTAAACGCATCAGGATTAATCGGACAAAGCTTTCATATATTTTTCCGCAAGTCCGTTTTGCATCTTGCCGTCGCAAGCCATGAGGCAGCGAAGCGCCAGATCGCAGGAGCCGTAGATATCATGGAGAATTAGCGCCATTTTTTTGAGCCGTAACGGACTTAGCGCGTCCAGCTTGGTGAAATCACGGATAAAAACAGCGTCCGCCCAGAATATTTGGCCCAATCCCTTATGGATATCGTTATCTACGAGCATCGGTTGAACCGCCCGACTTGCCAACGGCGCGAAGCGGTGGAATAGAAATCCTTGTCCGCGAAGGAATATCTCAACCTCCGAGAAAAGCGGCTGGTTTTCGTACATGGGAAGGAATTCGACCTCGGCATGGATAACCAGACAATTCGCCAATTGCCCGACGCCGTTCCTGAAAACCTCCAGTTCTCCGCCTTGAATATCAATTTTCAGGTAATCAATGCTCTTTATTTCTTTGATGTCGTCAAGGCGCACGGTTTTAATTTCACGACGTTCATTTACGGTCCCCCAATCGGGAAATCCGTGGAAATACCGGAGAATATCCCGGTCAGGCTCCAGCAACGACGACATTCCGGGCGATTGGCAAACACGGAACTGATGTACGTTTCCGTCAAATACGGCATAAGGCAGATAGGTTTCGTTCCGGCCCTTCTTTTCGTTCAGTATCTTCATGGCGTCAGGATTCGGCTCAAAGCCGACGACCAGCGCATGTCCCGAATCAAGAAGCCGCTTGTAAGGAGCCTCGCCGTCTATGGGATTGGCCCCGATGTCAACGACATCCAGACAGCTTTTGAATCCGATGGTTTTTACGAGCGAAAAACGTTTACGGTTCATGGAGCATATCAGCGGCCGGGGGTGGCGGTTGCCGATTGAATGAGGACGTTGGTGATTACTCCTTTCCCCGCCACCTTGTCGCTGACTCTCAGCAGGCGCTGCCTGATGGCCTCGAAATCGAGCTGCTCATTTTTTTTGAGGTGGACCGGGATAAAAGAATAAAGTTCACGCAAAAAAGCGTCGCTGATGCGGGGAATCTGCCTGCGGATGACGGCGTCATTGGCGGCGCCCACGGTTTCAAGCTTGATTTGCACCTGGAAAGTGACCGCTACCTTGTCTCCCTGAAAAACGGGAATGGTCAGCGGGTCGATATCGATAAAAACCGGCGGCTCGGGAGGCGCCTGCTCGACCACTTCCTCCTGGACTGCGAACGGGCCGATTTTAAGCCATTTCAGTACGCTTACCGTACCGCCGGCGATCATCATCAGGATGGCAAAGGCAATGACGAGGCTTTTCATCGGATTCCCATGTGTCCGCTACCCGCTCATTATCACGGTTGAATGGGCCGATGATCAAGCATCGTCTGCAAAGATTCCGAATCTATGACGGATATTCTAGAAAAAGGACTTAATGATCAGCGACATCACGCCCGCCATGAGGATGCCCAGCATCCACTTGATGAGTTTGAACTCGCCGTCGTGTTCCACAAGCTTTACTTCGATGCGGCTGACATCCCGTTTGGTGGCCAGAGAATTAGTCGCCGACTCGGACAGGGCCTCGATTAGCGCCTCAGCCTCGGCTTTAGCGTGAGCTTCGGGAATGCCCGCCGCCTTCAGCCGCTCCACGAACTTCAGGGTATCAAAGGTGATTGCCGTCATGAAGGAGAGGGTAACGCCGGTTGACTCCCGGCGTCAAGAGGCGGGGTCGCCCCAATGTTTTGAATTGTTGTTTTCCGTAGAGCTTCTGAAAATAGAATCAGCAAGGCGGCTTCCCGCACCCACAAGTTTTGCCAAAACCAACAGCTGTTCACGGCATGATAAGTTGAGTGATTGTCGAGGGTAGTTCAGGACATGATCAATTTCGCCCCAAATTTCTTCAAACAATGTACGCACCTGAATTTCACAGCATATGAGCGAATCTTCTCTCGGTTTCACGAGGTAATGAACGCTCGTGTAGAAACTTTCCTTAATCTCAACCTTTATATTTTGGTTCTCAAAAAATTGTATCGACTCTGGATCCCAAGTGTACGCCTTTGGATGTTCAGGTAGATACCAGTCATGCAGTTTATTTACCTTAACGAGAAATTCTTCATGGATTGTTCGAAATTGATCTTGATATAAGTGAAGAACCCGTACACCAGCTAAATCCGTAATCTCATCGAAAATATTATCCTTGGTAATTTCGATATTCTCCTTAGATTTGCGGATAATTTTTTCCTTTAAGTGTTCATTGTTTTTGAGACGCGCCTTAACCGAATGAACAAAGGGAAAATCTGGATGTCGTAGTTTTGGATGAGTTAAAAACCACTGGCTGATGCCATCCATGAAAATCTGGAATTCGTGCCTCTTCTCAATAAAAGCAGCAACGGCACTAATCGCTTTCGAATCTTCCTGTTTCATTGGGCATACGCCCTATTCTAAAGTTTTGAGGCGCGTTAAAAGAGCCGTCGCAAACACGGCGTATTTACTTTTTGTATCCTCATAAATACCTCTGTTTCCTTTTATCGTGGAGACATCGGTATTATCCAAACTATCACATGATGGGACTTTCCACATTGGCAAATGATAGCGTTGTGCCATACTGGGGAGGGTATTGTGAGTGTGCATAATTGCGGTTTCGCCTACAGGGGACGATAACGCTTTTTCTTCCAACCTATCCCTAACACCTGATGGTATAAATTGATTGATCGCATCAGGAATCTTTTTTGCGTAATTGTAATGCGCTGTTGCGAGATTCCACGGCTTTTCTTTACCAGAATATTTTTTAGCATTATAAATAGTAAAACCAAGAAGTCTCACATAATTGGCCGGAAAGGATTTACGTTTCTCAGAGGAAAGTAAATGGTAAATTGTATCAAATTGTTTTTTCCAGACACTTAATGCATTCCCAATGTTCTGAACCCCATATAGAGAAAACATGTCGGGCATACATGGAATGAGAAAGCCGTCTGCTGTAGAAATAATTACCTTGTTCAAAGTGCCTAGGCTTGGCGATGTATCCATAATAATATATTCATACCCATGCTGTTTGGCATAAGACTCGGCAAGTTCTCGTGGTTTGGTAACAGTACGGATCGCGAGGGGGTCTCCCTGATATACGTCGCTCCAACGACCAGCAATCTTATCTTCATATAAATGCATGGTGAGACGACCTGGGATAAGGTCCAAATTAGTTGCTAATTTATATGGTGGTGGCAACTTTCCTATTTCTGCAGCACCATCCTCAGCTGGCTTTAAAAGGAAGTGAACCGATCTAGGTTCAGAAATTATCTTATCAAAATCAACGGGCGTACATTTTTCTCTTGCCCCTTGGAAATCATCAATAAATGAATCCTCAACAGACCATATTTCATGAAGTTCTTCTTCATCCATACCGAGAATAGTTAGGTTACATTGGGGATCTAAATCGACGACAAGCGTTTTGTGCTTCATTTCAGCTAAAGCATGTGCCAAGTGAAAAGTCAGCGTTGTTTTACCAACACCGCCCTTATTGTTAAATATTGATATGGTTTTCATTGTTCACCTAATGGAGTAGCCAGACCTACCGAGACATGCAATACACATTTCCAAGATATAAGAACTGATACTACTATGTTTGCTGCATTGTAGCTACATCATCCAGCCGCACACGGAAATTAATAAGAATATTTTTCTCATCATTTCCTACACTACCTGAGGTTCCGCTCAAGGCTTATCTCGTTGTCCCAGGTTCGGCCCGGCATACCCGAACGATGGTGAGAGCCTTGGTAATTCTGGGCCATTTTTGCTCTGTTTGGGGTGCGGAATACCGTGATTGAGGATGAGTTGGGAAGAGTTTTGACTATGGCGTCCATCTGCGCCAACGGCTTTGCTAAGTTCATCCTCGTCACCTGGGACAACGGGATAAGCCTTTTCCGCTCCCTCCCCTGTCAAATATAGCAGTAACTTTTTGGTTATCTGTGGCGCACCGCGCCCATCGCCAAGTTCCGCCTTTCACGCAAAATGCAGGTAGCCGTCGGCGGTCAGTTTGATTTCATCGCCGTTTTTATCAATGATTGTGACTCCGTGCGTTTCCCCGGTCATTCCGGCAATGCTTCCAACGGCGGTCAGGGGCAGGTTCAGGTCCCGCGACAAACGAGCAAGCGCATCGGCGGCTTCGGGGGGAGCGGTAAAGAGGAGTTCGTAATCGTCTCCCCCGCCGAGGACGCTTGAAATCAATTCCGGGGCGTGTTCAACCGCCGCCCGGCCCGCCGGCGATAAAGGGACTTTATGCGCCGCTAAAGTAGCGGCAACGCCCGACGCCGCGCATACATGTCTGAGGTCAGCCGCCAACCCGTCCGAAACGTCGATGGCGGCATGAGCGAGTCCGGCAAGCCGCCGTCCCAATTCCACTCGCGGCTGCGGTCTGTAGTAGCGATCCGCCAGGTCTTCGCCAAAGCCGTCGGCCAACCACGGAAGTTCGCCGTTAATTACTTTCAGGCCGAGGGCGGCGTCGCCGATTGCTCCCGAAACATAAATAATGTCGCCGGGACGAGCGCCCGAACGCCGCAATTCTCTCCCCTCCTCCACCCTGCCCACCATGCTTACGGCGAAGGTAAGCGGCCCGGTCGTCGCCACCGTGTCGCCGCCGATCAAGGTTATCCGGTAAATCTCCTGTTCCGCCGCCAGGGAGGACGAAAACAACTCCAGCCAATCGTCGTCAACGTCTTCGGACAGGGCCAACGAAAGCGTATAGACCTCCGGCGTTGCGCCCATGGCCGCCATATCGGAGAGATTCACCCCCAGCATCTTGGCGGCGATCAAATCCGCCGCCGTCGCTTCCGGGAAATGGATACCGGCGACTATGGCGTCGGTGGTGATGACCAGACGACCCGGTCCGGCGGGGATCAGCGCGGCGTCGTCGGTAAGCCCGAAAGCTCCCGGCTCGCCCTCGGCCAGGGGGGCGAAGAAACGGGAGATAATCCCGAATTCAGAGCTTTTCCTGCTTCTCCCCACTTTTAGCTTCCTTTTCTCCGGGACGCAACCGGCGGGCCAGATTGCCGAGCACGCCGTTGACCAGATTTATTTCATTACCGGAAAAAAAGGCGTGAGTGATGTCAACATACTCGCTGATGATGACGGCGGCCGAGACATCATGACATGGGTTCATCAGCTCGTGGACGGCGGCCCTCATGATTACCTTCAGCAGAGGTTCTATCCGCTCAATGCATAAATCCCCGGAAAGAGCGGGCTTGATCGCCTCGTCCAGTTCCGGCCCGCGTTCCGCCACGCTGTGAACAAGCTCGGAAAGCAGCGCCGGACTTGGTTTGGCCAAGGCGTTTTCGGCGCCTCCCTCCCTCTCCGCTTCTTTCCAGCGGTTTTTGAGGAACTCCTCAAGCACCGAATCGACCGCCGCGCCGCTTACCTCCATCTCATAGAGGGCTTGCACGGCGGACAGGCGGGCGGTGCGACGGCGCGGTCCCGCCTTGCGTTTTTTGGTTGCTGTCCCGGTTTCGGCGTTCATCGAATCACCAGATGAAAATCTTTTTTGAGGTCCATCATCCTGAGACATGTCATAGCGGCCCTGGCGCCGATGTTTTTGCGGTCAACGGCGGCGCGTTCCCGGGCCTGTTCGTAGTTTTCGCAGGTAAGCACGCCGAACCCCAGCGCGATGCTGTAGGAGACGGTCAGGTTCATCAACGCCTGAACGGCGCTGCTGCTGATGTATTCGTAGTGATCGGTCTCGCCGCGAATGACACAGCCGAGGACGATGACGCCGGAATATTTCACCGCTCCCATCTCCATCGAACGGATGGCGAAATGGACCGCCGCCGGAGTCTCGAAAACGCCGGGAACGGCGTGGCGCTCATAGGCTATTCCGGCTTCATCCAGAACGGCTGCGGCGCCCTTCGCCAATTCATCGGCGATGTCCTCGTAAAATCTTGCCTCAATGATGAGGACTCGCGGCTTTTCAGACATTCAGCGGGCCTTTTATGGGACGTTGCTCGGTCACGGTCAGGCCGTATCCTTCAAGGCCGATGATGGTGTGCTTGGTATTGGATAGCAAGATCATTTCGCTGATGCCGAGATCAAGCAGAATCTGGGCGCCGACGCCGTAATCACGCAATTGTTCCGGTCGTTTTCCCCCGTCATCAAGTTTCGAGCGCACGCGGTCGGAAAGACCGGAGCGGTACGGTTCGCGGATAAGAACCGCTATGCCGCGCCCTAAATCGCCGATCATCCGCATCGCCTGATGAAGCTCTTCCTCCCTGCCCGCGCTTTTGTCGCCGAGAACGTCTTCAAGCACGTTAAGGGAATGCATCCGCACCGGAACCGGCCCCCCGCACGATGAGATGTCGCCTTTCACCAGGGCGACATGCTCGGCATAGGCGATGCGGTTAATGTAGACGAACATCTGGAACTCGCCGCCGTAAAGGCTGTCGAAAGTCGTTTCCATGACGCGCTCGACAATCCGGTCATGGCGCAGGCGGTAGGCGATAAGATCGGAGATGGTGGCGATCCTGATGCCGTGGGTTTTGGCGAACTCGATCAGCTCCGGCGTCCGCGACATGGCGCCGTCGTCGTTCATGATCTCGCAAATCACGCCCGATGGGTTCAGCCCGGCCAGACGGGCAATATCCACCGCCGCTTCGGTATGGCCGGCGCGAACCAGAACGCCGCCTTCCCGCGCCGCCAGCGGAAAGACGTGACCGGGGCTGACGATATCGCCTTTGTCGATTGTCGGGTCAATGGCGACGGCGATGGTCCGCGCCCTGTCCGATGCCGATATGCCTGTGCTTACTCCCTCACGCGCCTCAATCGAGACGGTGAAGGCGGTGTCGTGGCGCGAGGCGTTTTTCCGCGCCATCAGCGGCAGTTCCAGTTCTTCCACCCGCCTTGACGTAAGCGCCAGACAGATCAGGCCGCGCCCGTATTTGGCCATGAAGTTGACGGCGTCAGGCGTCGCCATCTGAGCGGGGACCACCAGATCGCCTTCGTTTTCCCGGTCCTCGTCGTCAATGAGGATGAACATGCGTCCGTTGCGGGCGTCGTTGATGATTTCCTCGATCGAGGACAGATTCTTGCTGTGAGGCACCGGTTATTTCCTATCAAGAAGACGCGCAACATAACGCGCCAGCATGTCGATTTCCAGGTTCACCTTGTCGCCCGCCGCCAAACGGCCGAGCGTAGTGTGTTCGCGAGTGTGGGGGATAATGTTGACGCCGAAGTTTCTCCCGTCAACTTCATTTATGGTCAGCGATACGCCGTCAACGGCGACTGACCCTTTGGCGGCGATGAATAATTTCAAGGTTTCCGGAGCCTGAAAAACGAGACGCAACGAATCCCCTTGCGGCGTTACGCTTTCAAGGCGGGCAACGCCGTCAACATGCCCGGAAACGATATGGCCGCCTAATTCGTCTCCCACTTTCAGGGATCGTTCAAGATTAATTCTACTACCTTGCGCCCAGCCGCCCATGGTGGTGCAGGACAGGGTTTCTTCCGAGGCGGAGACGGCGAACCAGCCCCTGCCCTTGTCGATCACCGTCATGCAGGCCCCCGAACAACAGATGGAGGCGCCGACGGCGATTGTCCCGGCGTCATAGGAGGTTGCTATTTCGATGCGGGCGTCGCCGCCGCGCAGGACGGATCGGACTTGACCGATATCGGTGATGATTCCTGTGAACATGGTTTTTACCTAATCAACACCTGGAGCTAAATTCGACAAGTCAAACTGTAGTTCGTTGTCCATTTGGGAATTTCCTTGCTTTAATTATGAGGCTACCGCGCAGCTTCGACCGCAATGTGTCCGGCAAATGCCGTTACAAAAGTCTTCAGGCCGGTCATATCGCTCATTTCCGAGTAATTGCCCGTATTTCGCGGCGAGGTAAGAATGCACGCCGCAGTGTACATCTGCTCTTGAACGAGCTTCTTGCAGAGGGCATTATAACGTTCTGCATAGGAGGCGTTATGGAAGTCGGGAAATACGGGGAAATGCGGTGACCTATCCCGCACCGGCGAACAAGAAGCAGGAGCATCCTCCAGCAGCATCAACCAGCCGATAAACGGGCGAGGTTGCTCGCCGAAGGCGCCTTCACGGTAGGCAGTCCAAAGATCAACTGCTGTGCCTATGGCTTCCTCGGCGCGGTTGTTGAAGTTGTTGCCGAATGATGGTCCGACCTGGGACTTGAATTCCAACGCCGCAATCAAGCAGCCCTTCCGAAGGATCAGCAAATCCCAAAGTTTTGTGGGCCGGAAATATCCCGGCAACGTCAGCACCCGACCATCTTGTAGAATAGCTGCGTCCGCCAATCCGTTTGCTTTAACCAGATCGACAACCAAATCCGGGAAGCCGTTCATATTCTTGCCGCCGGTGACACCGGATCGTTCGCCCTGATCAGCCTTGCCTGATTTGAGCTGCTTCTGCCGGGCGGCTTCTCGTTTGCCCCAGAATAATCTTACGGCGTTTCGCGCTTTAGCTTCGTAATTTGCAAGGTCAAGCGCCATCGGCGATTCAACTTCCATTGCCGGCAAGAATGGTGCGCTCGGCTTTGCTCATGCGGTATAGCCTGAACGTAGCTTCGTTGCAGCTTGCGATATCGCCGCTTCCGGCTGCGGCGGCCAGATCGAACTTTAAGTCGCCGGGAACGTTCTGCCAGAGCGGCACACGGATGCGCCGGAGATGCTGCGCCTGGAAGCGCAGGTAGCCACCACGCATTTTGGTCGAGTATATGGCCACAAACAACTTGGCAATGCCCGACAGCAATACCGCTTGTAACGCCCGTAAGTCCCATTCGTCGGATGTGATGAAGTACAGGTTATGGTGAGGGTAGAAGTGTCCGTCTTCATAGACGACATGCGCTTCACCCTTAATGTCAGGGATCAACAATTTTGGTCGTCTCGCCAATGCCGGATAAATGCGGTCAATGGTTCTATACCAATTGTTCGGGTTTTTCTGTGAAACGTGGCGCTTCTTGATCTTTTCGTCATGCTCTTTGAGATAAGCGTAGAGCCTCGGATACTTATCCAGGGCGACGAGGCCACCCTCGTCATTAAACGGATTTATCACACCGAAACCTCGCCACTGTACCGCGCCGGATAGAATATCCCGCGTCATAACCAGCGGCAGCTTGCGATCAGACTCTACATCAAGGGCGTCAAAGGGCGCGATGAACACTTGGTCGGCGCCCGTGGCGACGCCAATTCCGACTTTACACCCGGCTTCTTTCAGCGTTGGAAACTCACGTTCAAGCCGTCGCACGACGGCAAGTCGGTCGAAAGATTCGAGTATCCAAGGTTCTTTCCCGGCGCTGACCTGCTCTATTACCTCCACTGTCCCGTTCAGCGTTCCACTGCCGTTTAACATCGTCTCGGCAAGCGAGGAAAGCGCCTTTTCATTAATTTCCGGGCGATGGGCCAGTCGCGTCGGTCCCGGCGGTTCGTTTGCAATTATTGTGATCGCCGGATAAGCAATCACGTCAGAGTGGAAGGCCGGCGTATCCACCATGTCGATAAAGAATTTAAGGTGATATTTCTCTGCCACGAGGCGTCGCAATGGCCCCCCATAACGATTCTTCATCCAGCGATCAGCACAAATAAACCCCAGCGTACCTCTTTCGCGAAGCAGCGAAAGCGATTTTTCGATGAATGGCACATAGATATCGGCGCGGTCATATATTGTCCGGAAACGGCGCCGGTACTCAGCCATCAAGGCATCGGGGATGAGTTCTTGTCTAATGTATGGAGGGTTGCCTGCTACATAGTCAAAATCGCCGGGTAAGGACGTAAGGAGAAAATCTCCATGCGTGAGCCATGCGTCAAGAAGAGCGCGACGGTCATTTTTCTTGAATCCGCTTGTATCGAGTAATGCATCAATGCGATTGCCCGTTGCGATAAATGTGTCGCGATGAAGTTCCACGCTGCATATGCACGACATGAGGGAGGCGACTTCAAGTGGTTTCTGTTTTCTTCCGTATTGGTATGCCGCAATTAGCCTTTCGATTGCCGCCAAGAGAAAATCACCATTGCCGAATGATGGTTCGAGCAGCTTTTTCTCATAAAGAGGACGGTCAGCCGTGTAGCCGATCAAATCGAGAATGAAGTCAACCACTTCACGCCGAGTAGAGATCGCTCCCCGTTTCTCAGCGCCGCCTTCGGACAATGCTTGTACAGCCGTCTCGACAGGGCAGAGTCCGGGCAGAGATATCTGCCGATAAACACGAACGGTTTCAGCCATAATCAGTTTGACGTGCGTTTTGCCGGCCCGTCATCTTCATCTTCTTTTGATTGTACAGCCGTTCGATTCGCGATGGCGGGGGCATTGCCGTTCCCTGGACCTCATTGCAACTCTGAGCAGAGACACTATAGCCCATGGTCAGGACTCATTAAACTCATGAAATTCTGTGCCATCAAAATGACTGAGGAGCAAGGAGAATCGGCAAAAGCGGACTTATCGGCCCTGGGCCGAGCCGATTTTCCGCTGTCCATCCGGTCGCAACCCGCTCTACTAACCCGTCCGCTGATAGATTTCGAGAATATCGTCGCCCAGATCGTGGACCGCTGTTTTGACGAATTGCCGGGCGGCGGTCAAGGCGTCGAAGGCGGCGACGCCGGCGTCTTTCAGCGGCTGCTTCGTCTTGAACCAAAAAATCCGGTCAACCAGATCATCGCGCAAAAACGCCGCCGTCACCTTGGGGCCTGCCTCGATCAGTATCCGGGTCAAGCCGCGACGGGCAAGTTCGCCTGCCACCCAGCGCGGCGTCGGACGGTCATTCTCATCCACCTCCCCGGCGACGATAAATTCCAGATTTTTCGAGTCGGGATAGATGTCGCGGTTGATCGCCGGTTTTGTCCCGACGATCACCCATAACGGAGCTTTATCCAGCGTTTGCAACAGCTTGGCATTAACCGGCAGACGTAATTGCGGGTCCAAAAGCACCCGGACAGGCGAGTGTTCACTCATCCCCGGCAAACGGCAAGTGTATTCAGGATCGTCATCCAGCACGGTGCCGACGCCGAACAGAACCCCGTCATGGCAAGCGCGCAGCAGGTGTCCCCGTTGACGGGCGAGAGACCCGGTGATCCCTTTTTCCGCGTCGCCCGGCGCCGGAATGCGCCCAACGCCGTCGGTCGCCAGTTTGAGGGCGAACAGCGGGCGTTGCTTTGTTATCTTAAGGATAAATCCCAGGTTGGCTTGCCGCGCCTCGTCTTCCAATACGCCTTCTACAACCTTGACGCCGGCGGCCCGCAGGCGGGCGATTCCCTTTCCCGAGACTCGCGGATCGGGGTCTTCTATGGCGATTACGGCGCGGACAATGCCGGCGTCGATCAGTGCCTGGGAACAGGGAGGGGTTTGCCCATGATGATCGCACGGCTCCAGACTGACGTAGGCGGCGGCGCCACGGGCCTTGTCGCCGGCGCGGCGGAGCGCCTCGGCCTCGGCGTGAGGACGGCCTCCCGGTCGGGTCCAGCCCCGCCCGACCACCATTCCCTGCAAGTCCTCGCGCACCAGCACGCAACCGACCGCCGGGTTGGGCCATGCGTTTCCCAAGCCCCGACGCGCCAGCGCCAAAGCGGCGCGCATGTTGTCGGCGTCGCTGTTCTCAGTCTTTTTCGTAGCCATCCAGCGTTCCGACGAAGTCCTTGAAGTCCTTGGCCTCGTGGAAGTTACGGTAGACCGAAGCAAAGCGCACATAGGCCACCTGATCCATATTGGCGAGGTTTTCCATAATCATCTCGCCGATGACCTTGGTGGGAATTTCGCTCTCGCCGAGAGTTTCCAGACGTCTTTGGATGCCGTTGACGATGCGCTCGATCTGGTCGTCTTCAACCGGCCTCTTGCGCAAGGCGATTTTGAGCGAACGCAACACTTTGTCGCGGTCGAACGGCGCTTTGGCGCCGTCTTTCTTGACCACCGACAGTTCACGAAGCTGAACCCGCTCGAAAGTGGTAAACCGCGATCCGCACGAGGGACAAAAACGCCGCCGGCGAATGGTTGCGTTTTCCTCGGTCGGACGTGAATCCTTGACCTGCGTATCTCCATGACCGCAAAACGGACAGCGCATGAATTATCCCCTCCCCCTAGTTATAAACCTGAATAAACCGGAAATCTGTTGCATAATTCGGCAACCTCGGCGCGCGCCTTGCCCTCGGCGGCGCCGTTGTCATCGTGATTACGGCAAAGACCGGCCAGCACATCGCCGATCAGTTCGCCGACCCGACGAAATTCCTTCGGCCCGAAGCCCCGCGTGGTCCCCACCGGCGTTCCCAGCCGCACCCCGGAGGTCACCATCGGTTTTTCGGGGTCAAAGGGAATGCCGTTTTTGTTACAGGTCATATGGGCGCGCTCCAGACTGACTTCGGCGTCCCTTCCGGTCAGCTTCATCGGCCTGAGATCGACCAACATCAAGTGGGTGTCGGTGCCGCCGGAAACGATATCGAGACCGCGCTCGACAAGAGTCGCGGCGAGAACCTTGGCGTTGTCGACGACATTGGCGGCATAGGTCTTGAACTCCGGTTGCAGGGCCTCGCCGAAGGCCACCGCCTTGGCGGCGATGATGTGCATCAGCGGCCCTCCCTGGAGTCCGGGAAAGACGGCGGAATTGATCTTTTTTCCTAACTCGGGATCATTGGACAGGATCATGCCGCCGCGAGGGCCGCGCAGGGTCTTGTGAGTGGTGGTGGTCACTATATGGGCGTGGGGCAGCGGGCTGGGATGGACACCGGCGGCGACCAGTCCGGCGAAGTGGGCCATATCGACCATCAGATAGGCCCCTACCTTGTCGGCGATGGCGCGGAAACGCTCAAAATCAATGATTCGCGGATAGGCCGAACCGCCGGCGACGATCAACTCCGGCTTGTTTTCCATGGCGAGCCGTTCGACTTCATCAAAATCAATGCGGGCGTCTTCGCGCCGAACGCCGTATTGCACGGCGTTGAACCATTTCCCCGACTGGGCCGGGGCGGCGCCATGGGTAAGATGCCCGCCCGCCGCCAGCGACATGCCCATTAAAGTCGCGCCGGGTTTCAGCAGCGCCTGATAAACCGCGCCGTTGGCCTGGGCGCCGGAATGAGGCTGGACGTTGGCGAACTCGCAGTTAAAAAGTTTCCTGGCCCGCTCAATAGCCAGCGCCTCGGCCACATCGACATACTCGCAGCCTCCGTAATAGCGGCGGCCGGGATAACCTTCGGCGTACTTGTTAGTCATCACCGACCCCATGGCTTCAAGCACGGCGCGGGAAACGATGTTTTCGGAGGCGATCAACTCGATTTGATTTTGCTGGCGCGAAAGTTCGTCACGGATGGCGCGGTAGATGTCATGGTCCCTTTCCGCCAGGGATTCGCCGAAGAAGCGGCTGTTGTATTCGGTAGAGTTTACGGACATTAAAAAAACACCTTCACTGAGGATGGGAAAGTTTTTCGACGCGGCGGGCGTGACGTCCGCCTTCAAACCCGGTTTCAAGGAAAATCTTTAGGCAATCACGCGCCAAATCGACGCCGATCATCCGTCCGCCGAAGCAGATGACGTTGGCGTCGTTATGGAGGCGGCACAGGCGGGCGCCCAGAGCGTCATGAATCAGCGCCGCCCGGATTTCAGGATAACGGTTGGCGGCGATGCTGACGCCGATGCCGCTTCCGCAGATCAGAACGCCGCGCCCGGCCCGGCCCTCCCTGATGGCGGCAGCTAGGGCATAGCTGAAATCAGGGTAATCGACCGACTCGGGGCCGTCGCAGCCGAGGTCGATAACCTCGTGGCCCATCTCGCCGATAAAGACTTTCAGATCGGCTTTTAATTGGAAGCCGCCGTGGTCGCCGGCGATGGCAATGATATGAGAAGTCATTATCTAACGGCTATTCACTGAAGTTGCGGGAACGTAAAACCAATATCGGTTAGATACCATATATTGAATCGCTATGACAACATACGGTATTATCAAGCTGCTGACTGCCGTTTGAATGTGGGTATCGTGCGGATCATGAAATCATCAAAGAGAGGGACCGTGAAATCCAAGTCACCGTGCGCAGGGCTATAGATCATCCCTTTGTTGATCAACTTGGCGCGAACGGGGCCGAGACTGGTAATCTTAACCACCAGAATCTCAGCGATATCACCGGTGCGATGCGCCCTCGGCCCAAGCTCTGCTGTTGCTCGTAGAAAATTCTTTTCACTTGGCGTTAGTCGATCATAACGCACCCGAAAAAAGTTCTCGTCGAGACGTGCAATAACTGTATTTTTTGCATCACGAACAACCTGCAAGGTAATCGGACTCGCTGTTGCTAAGTTCCAAGCTATGTAGCCCCATTCCTGAAGAAAATACGGATACCCCTTCGTCAGATTAAAAACCTCATCCAACACTGCATTCTCAAAAGTAACCCCAACTTTTTGTGCAGGCTCCTGCAACGCTTTCGCACTATCGTCTTGCGAGAGTGCGCCAATATTCGGGAAGCTGAAGAGATGCTCGGCATACGATTTTGATTCGCCCGCCAGACCGGGAAGGATAGGTAGCCCTGCGCCCAGCAATACCAGGGGCAGTTGAAGCTGTTGAATCTTGTGCATCGCCATGATCAATGCGCTCAATTCATTCTTGCTGAAGTATTGAATCTCATCAATAAAGATAGCCACTGCGCTCTTGCGATCCTCCGCCGCTTCGCCGATTGCGATGAAGAGATTGGGCAGGTCAATTTCCAAATCGCCGCTGTCAGCCGACCCCCTTTCCGGGTCAATGTCCAATCCGATGCTGACATCGCCCATCGTAAGCTTGAGAGCGCCGATAAAGCTGCGAAGTACAGCCAGACCGCGCTTGACCTTGTTTCCGGTTCCGGCAATCCGGTCCAGATCATAGAGAAGGCTCCGCAAGTGCGGAGCAATCAGCGGGGCCAATGCTTTGCCTTCGTGCGCTTCGATAGAAATGGTGCGGTATCCGGCGCTGTCCGCCATGCGTTTGATTTCGTTTAACAGCACCGTCTTGCCCACCCCCCGCAAACCGGTCAACAGCATGCTTTTTTCGGATTTTTTCTGCTTTACTCTGCCCAACAAAATTCGCGCCTGTTCAAGAACGGGGTCTCGCCCCACCAACTCAGGGGGCGGCGAACCGGCACCGGGAGAAAAAGGATTTTTGATAGGATCCATGGTCTGGCTATATCTGTTTATATCCATTTATATCCATTTATACACGATATGGATAATAAATCAGTATAAACGCAATTATATTTGCGGTTTCAACAAGCGAAGCCTCTCTACTCTTCCCCGTCTTCGTACACCTTGGGGTCCGCTTTCATCCACGGCGGGCCGATTTTTGCGATGCGGTTATAGGCCTCGCATTGCCGGTGGTGAGCGCCGGGAAGATAGCCTATGCACATCAGGAACTCGTTGACGATCTCCGGCCCCATGAACTTGAAAGTCCGCTTGAACGACTTGGTCCATCCGGCGCGGTTTTGCGGGTGACGGGCGGCGATCCAGGCGGCGAACCCGCCGTCGGATTCGCGCAGGGCGATTACCGTATTGGCGTTATTGATGATCGATTCCACCTTCAGGCGATTGCGGATAATGCCGGGGTCGGCCAGCAGCCGGACTACGTCATGTTCCCCGTAGGCGGCCACGGCATCCACGTCAAAGCCGTCAAAGGCGGCGACGGTGGAAGCCCGTTTTTTGAGGATCAGGTCCCACGACAGCCCGGCCTGGAATATCTCTATCGACAGAAGCTCAAACAGCGCCCGCTCGTCATTCAGCGGCAAACCGTATTCGTTGTCGTGGTAGGCGTGGTGGTGGGGGCGGGCGGCGGCGTAGGCGCAATACCACGACATCAGCGGGGTTACACCCTTACCAGATGGATGGTGGTCACCGGCTTCTTGCCCAAGGCATGATTGAAAACGCGGCGGGCGGCAATCCGCAAGTCATGGCGCACCTTGTCATCGTCGCGGCGCTTGCTTTTCGTCATGCCCTCAAGAGCATCGGCGATGGCGTCATAGATCAGGTCGTCCATTGCCTCTTCCTCCCCGTTTTCGCCGTCGATCAGGCCCATGGTGACCATTTGCGGATCGTCAAACAGGTTGCCCTCGTAGTCAACAACCACCGTGATCACCGCCGAGCCGTTATAGACGGCCTTGTTGCGTCCGCGCACCAGAGCGCCGTTCAGGGAGACGACCCGCCTTCCCTCCACCACCAGGCGACCGGACGGCGCCTCGCCGGTGATAGTGATTTCACCCGGCGCCAGACGCACTATCGACCCGTTTTCGGCAATCAGCGTTTTGCCGACGCCGCAGGCGCGGGCCAGACCGGCGTTCGTCTCCATGTGGCGCAGCTCGCCATGGACCGGGAGGCAAACGGTCGGGCGTATATGCCCGTACATGCGGGCCAACTCGTCGCGGGCGGGATGGCCGGAGACATGGACAAAATGATCCCTCTCGGTCATCACCTCGATCCCCTGGCGCACCAACTGGTTTTGCAGACGACCGATGGCGATATCATTGCCGGGTATGATTTTAGATGAGAAGATTACCGTATCACCTTGTTCAAGAACGATATTTCTGTGATTGCGTTCGGCTATGCGGACCAGCGCCGAGCGTACTTCTCCCTGGCTACCCGTACAGATAATCAACACCTTGTCGCGGGGCATGTAACCGGCGTCGTCTTCGTCCAGGAACGCCGGCGTGGCGGCGAGGTAGCCGTTCTCACGCGCCGCCTCGTTGATGCGCACGAGAGAGCGTCCGACCAGCACTACGTCGCGCTTATTGGCGCGGGCGGCGGCGGCAATGGTTTGCAGCCGTGCGACATTGGTGGCGAAGCAGGTAATGACGACGCGCTTTTTACAGGCTCTGATCAAAGCGGTGAAACTTTTCAGCAGGTCGGCTTCGGAACCGGAACTGCCCGGAGAAAAAGCGTTGGTTGAATCACTGACCATGGCCAGCACCCCCTCGTCGCCGAGGCGGCGAAAGGCTTCCTCGTCGGTGGTGGGGCCGATTACCGGGCCGGAGTCAAACTTCCAGTCGCCGCTGTGCAGAACCGTTCCCAATGGGGTACGGACGGCGAGCGAGCCGGCTTCGGGTATGGAATGGGTAATGGCGATCAATTGCAGGTCGAACGGTCCTACCCGGAAGCGCTTGCCGAGGGGGACTTCGGTTATCGGCGCCCTGTCCTCCAGCCCCGCCTCGCGCAGCTTGCGCCTAAGGAGAGAGGCGGTGAACGGCGTCGCGTAGAGGGGACACTTGAGCCTGTCCCACAGGTAGGCGACAGCCCCCATATGGTCCTCGTGGCCGTGGGTCAGCACCAGTCCGTCAAGGCTGTGGCGGCGCTCAACGATGAAAGCGGGGTCGGGCATGATCACGTCAACGCCGGGGATTGTGCCGTTGGCGAAGGTGATCCCCAGATCGACCGCCAGCCAGCGATGGCGGTCAGGCGCACCGAAGCCGTAGAGGGTGAAGTTCATGCCGATCTCCCCCGCTCCGCCGAGAGGGACGAACAGCAATTCGTCGCCGGGGTTATTCGTCATGATCTGTTCTGAAAAATCCTCCCCCTTGCTTCAAGGGGGAGTTAGAGGGGGTTGACCCCTCCTTGGTAAGGAGGGGAAAGCGCAAGGACCGCCATGCGTTCATCCGTGGTTTTTTCATTTTGTATTAAGCCGGTGAACGGCGAAAAGGCCATCCAGGGTAAGGTGCGGGTCAACATGCCCGATGCACTTTACGGACGGGGCGAATAGCGTCGCCAGCCCGCCGGTGGCGATGACGGTCATGTCGGCGCCGAATTCCTCGCTGATGCGCGCCGTCAGTCCCTCGATCATGCCGACATAGCCCCAGAAGATGCCGGACTGCATGGCGCTGATGGTGCCCTTGCCGATTACCTTGTCGGGACGCTCGATGGCGACGCGCGGAAGCTTGGCGGCGGCCAGATGCAGGGCCTCCAGCGACAAGTTGATGCCCGGCGAGATGGCGCCGCCGCAGTAGTTGCCGTCGCCGTCAACCACGTCGAAGGTGGTGGCGGTGCCGAAATCGACAACGATCAGCGGGCCGTGGTAACGCTTGTGGGCGGCGATGGCGTTGAGCAGGCGGTCGGCGCCCACCTCCTCCGGATGGTTCATGAGGATTTTCAGCCCCAGTTTGACG
This sequence comes from Rhodospirillales bacterium RIFCSPLOWO2_02_FULL_58_16, assembly GCA_001830425.1. Lineage (NCBI taxonomy): Bacteria > Pseudomonadati > Pseudomonadota > Alphaproteobacteria > Rhodospirillales > Rhodospirillales bacterium RIFCSPLOWO2_02_FULL_58_16. The sequence continues at coordinate 50,835 of MIAA01000014.1, read as the reverse complement.
TCGGCTTCGCCGACCACCATGGGTTCACAATCGAAATACCTGCGGCACAAGGTCTTGAGGTCAAAAAGCGTGGCCGGCACCACGGTGGCGATAATGGCCGCGTCGATGCCCGCAGCGTCGATCCCCTTCATCTCGAACAACTGCTTGAGCCACACCCCATGTTCGTCGGCGGTGCGATCAGCGGCGGACGAAGAACGCCACTCGCCAAGGAGCGCCCCTTCGTCGCCGAAAACGGCAAAGACGATATTGGTGTTGCCGGAATCAATAGCCAGCAGCATCGGTTTCTCCGCTCATAAACACATCTCCGGCAGTAATCCTGCGCTCTTGGCCGTTCCGGCGCAACACCAGCGCTCCGTTCTTGTCGATAGTTTGGAATGATCCGCGCAAGGTTTCGCCCGCCAGCCGCACCTCTATCGCTTCCCCCAGCCCATAAGCGCGCTTGAGCCAGGCGGCGCGGACGGCGGCGAATCCAAGGCTCCGCCATGTCGTCATGGACGACAGAAAACAACGGCAGAAACCGGCGAGAAGCGCCGCCGGGGCGATGTCCGCAGCTCCTTCGGCGCACAACGAGGTCGCCGGGAACTCAACATCCGCCGGATGCCGGGCGATATTAACGCCGACTCCCACCACCAGCCACTCAAGCATGCCGGTAATGCCGACGGACGACGTTTCCAGCAGGATGCCGGCGACCTTGCGGCCCTCTACCAGAATGTCGTTGGGCCACTTGCAGGTCACCACCGTCCCCTGGGGCAACGCCGCCGCCACCGCCTCGGCCAGACTGACGGCGGCGACGAAGGTCAACTGCATGGCCATGGATGCCGGATAGTCGGGACGCAGCAGTATGGAACAATAAAGATTGCCGGGCGGAGACTGCCATGACCGGCCCTGTCTGCCGCGCCCGGCGCTTTGCTCCATGGCCATTACGACCGCGCCTTCGGCGGCGCCGGACTCCGCCATGCGCTTGGCCTCGGCGTTGGTTCCGTCAACGCGGTCCAACGCCGTCAAACGGAAGAAATCGGGAAGGCCGGCCATAGTCAACAACGGCAACGATCAAAACAGCGCGGCGGTGGCGGCGGCGGCGGCGGAAAGAACGGGAGAAGGGTAAAGGATAAAGAACATAATCAGCAGACCGGCCCCCAGCAATACCACGGAGATATCCGCGCCGATGGATTTTTCAAGGGTCTCGCCGAGATCGTCAAAGTACATGATCTTGACGATCCTCAGGTAATAGAAGGCGGAGACCACGCTGGCCAGCACGCCGATGACGGCCAGCGCGTAAAGCTCCGCCTCCATCGCCGCCAGGAAGATATAGAATTTGCCGAAGAACCCGGCCAACGGCGGAATTCCCGCCATTGAGAACATGAAAATGGTGAAGGCCAGCGCCACCATCGGGTGGCTCTTGGACAGTCCGGCGAGGTCTGAGATGTTCTCGACCATGCGATCACCCCGGCGCATGCACAAAATACAGGCAAAGGCGCCGATATTCATGAACAGATAGATAGCCAGATAGATCAGAATTCCGCGAATTCCCGCTTCGTTGCCGACCGCCAGACCGATCAGCGCGTATCCGACGTGACCGATGGAGCTGTACGCCATCAGCCTTTTGATATTGGTCTGATTGACGGCGGCAAAGGCTCCGAGGACCATCGACGCCATGGAAACCAGCACCACGATCTGTTGCCATTCGCTCACCAGATCGCCGAAGGGGCCGATCATCACCCGGATGAACAACGCCATCGCCGCCAGTTTCGGTCCCACCGAAAAGAAGGCGGTGACCGGCGTCGGCGCGCCCTCGTAGACGTCGGGCGTCCACATATGGAACGGAACCGCCGAGACCTTAAAGGCCAAGCCGGCGAGAATAAACACGATGCCGAAGACGACGCCCGACGACACGGTCCCATGCCCACTGTGCAACAACCCGGCCAGCGTCTCGAAATTGGTGGTCCCGGTGAAGCCGTAGATCAGCGATGATCCGTACAGCAGCATTCCCGAGGCCAGCGCGCCGAGAACAAAATATTTAAGCCCGGCCTCCGTCGAGCGCCCGTCATCGCGCTGGAAAGCCGCCAGCACATAAAGCGACAAACTCTGCATCTCAAGCCCCACATAAAGCGAGATAAGATCGTTGGCCGAAATCATCATCATCATGCCGATGGTGGCGAACAGGACCAGCACGGCGAACTCGAAGCGGACGGAGCCTTGGCGCTCCAGATAACTTTGGGAGATGACGATAGCCAGCGCCGAGGCGATCAATACCAAAACCTTGAAGAAGGCGGCAAAGGGATCGCCGATAAACATGCCGTTGAACGAAGTCATGCGTCCGCCGCCGGCCACGGTCGTCACCAGCAGCAAAGCCAAAAACAAGGTGATAACCGCCAAATACGAAATAAGGCGGGTGTGTTTGAGGGCGGCGACGGCGTCAACGGCGTCCTCCTTGTGGGAGACGCCGAGCATCAGCAGCGCCATCGCCGCCAAGGCCATGAAAATTTCCGGCAAGGCCGGGATCAGGTTCGGAATTTCCGCTAAAGGCGTCACTTCAGTCCTCTCCTAATGTCCAATCATTTCGGCGAAGCCGGTCAACGCTCGCGTCTCATTGACATGATTGACCAGATTGCTCACCGAAACATGCATAACGTCGAGGAACGGCGTCGGATAGACGCCCATCCACAGGACCAGCGCTACCAGCGGCGCGAAAACCAGGATTTCACGACCGTTCATGTCGGCGATGTTCATAAGGTCTTCCTTGGTCAGCTTGCCGAAAACGACCCGTCGGTAAAGGTACAGCATATAAGCGACGCCCAGAACGACGCCGGTGGAAGCCAGCGCCGCCACCACGGTATTGACCTCGAAGACTCCCAGCAGCACCAGGAATTCACCGACAAAGCCTCCGGTCCCCGGAAGCCCGACCGACGCCAGCATGAACAGCATGAAAGTCCACGCATAGATCGGCATGCGATGCACCAGACCGCCGTAGGCGGCGATATCGCGTGAATGTATGCGGTCATAGACGACGCCGACGATCATGAACAAGGCGGCGGAGACGACGCCGTGACTGAGCATGGTGTAGATGGCGCCCTCGATGCCGTGCAGGGTCAGGGAGAAGGTTCCCGCCGTGACAAACCCCATGTGAGCCACCGAGGAATAGGCGATCAGCTTTTTCATGTCCTCCTGGACCAGCGCCACCAGCGAGGTGTAGATCACGGCGATAATGCTGAGGGTGAAGATCAGCGGCGCGAATTCAATCGTAGCGTCGGGGAACATGGGCAGCGAAAAACGCAGGAATCCATAGCCGCCGAACTTCAACAATACCGCCGCCAGAATTACCGAGCCGGCCGTCGGCGCCTCGACATGGGCGTCGGGCAGCCAGGTATGCACCGGCCACATCGGCACCTTGACGGCGAAGGAGGCGAAGAAAGCCAGCCACAGCCAGACCTGCAGGTGAACCGGGAACTTGTACTGCATCAGCAGCGGAATCTCGGCGGTGCCGGCCGTATAATACATAACCAGCAACGCCAGCAGCATCAGCACCGAGCCGAGTAGCGTATACAAAAAGAACTTGAAGGCGGCATAGACGCGACGAGGTCCGCCCCATACGCCAATGATCAGAAACATGGGAATCAGCACCGCCTCGAAGAAAATGTAGAAGAGAACGATGTCAAGAGCGCAAAACATGCCGATCATCATCGTTTCCAGGGCCAGGAAGGCGATCATGTATTCCTTGACGCGGCTGGTGACGGATTGCCAACTGACCCCCACCGCTATCGGCGTCAACACAGTGGTCAGCATGACGAACAGCATCGAAATACCATCGACGCCGAGGTAATAGGAAATCTTGTAGTAGGGCATCCACGCCAGTTTCTCGACGAACTGGAAGTCGGCCGTCGTGTTGTCGAAGTTGATCCAGACGGCCAGCGACACCAGGAAAGTGAACATAGACGTTAACAACGCCACGTTCCGGCAATTACGCGCCACGATCTCGTCGCTGCCGCGTATGAACAAAATGAAGGCCGCCCCGACCAAAGGCAGGAAGGCCACCACCGAGAGGAGTGGAAAATCGCTCATGCTCCCCTCACCCCATCGCCATGAACAGATACCAGGTTATCAACACGACGACCCCGGCCAACATGGCGAAGGCGTAGTGATAAAGGTAGCCGGACTGAAATTGCGACGCCCTTTTGGCCAAATTCAAGGTCGCGGCGGCAACGCCGTCGGGACCGACGCCGTCGATCAGGGCGCCGTCGCCCGACTTCCAGAAGCCCCTGCCCAGCATGAACGCCGGCCGCACGAACAGGAAGTCGTAAAGCTCGTCAAAGTACCACTTGTTGAGCAGGAATTTGTACACGCCGCTGAAAGTTCCGGCCAAAGCCCCCGGAATGCCCGGCGCGACCACATACATGACGAAGGCCGCAAAAATGCCGCCGCCGCCGACTGCCAGCGGCAGGTATTTCACCCATGTCGGCACATGGTGAGCCGCCTCAAGAGCGTCATGGACGGGCAGGATCAGGATTGAAGCGCCCCAGAAATCGGCCGCGTTGTGGCCGACGAAGTAATCATAGCCGATCTTTCCGGCGAACATGGCGCCCACCGAAAGCACCAGCAGCGGGATCAGCATCACCTTGGGCGATTCGTGAATATGAGACATTGTCTCGGCATCGGCCCTGGGTTTGCCGTGGAAGGTCATGAACAACAGCCGTCCCGAATAAAACGCGGTTAAGGTAGCGGCGGCGATCCCCATCCAGAAGGCATAAGCGCCGACGCCGGTATGGGCGGCGTAGGCCGCCTCAAGAACGATATCCTTGGAATAGAAGCCGGCGAACGGCGGGATGCCCACCAGCGCCAGACTGCCGATCCACATCATGGCGTAGGTGACGGGGATCGACTTCCAGATGCCTCCCATCCGGCGCATATCCTGCTCGTCCGACATGGCGTGAATTACCGACCCGGAGCCGAGGAACAACAGCGCCTTGAAATAGGCGTGGGTCATCAGATGGAATACGCCCGCCGAATAGGCCGAAACGCCGATGGCGAAAAACATATAACCCAACTGCGAGCAGGTGGAATAGGCGATTACCCGCTTGATGTCATTCTGCACGCAGCCGATGGTGGCGGCGAAGATGGCGGTCGAGCCGCCGACGACGGTGACCACCGCTAACGCCGTGTCCGAGTACTCAAACAGCGGCGACAGTCGCGCCACCATGAAAACGCCGGCGGTGACCATGGTGGCGGCGTGAATCAGGGCGGAAACCGGCGTCGGGCCTTCCATAGCGTCGGGAAGCCATGTGTGCAGCCCTAATTGAGCCGACTTGCCCATGGCGCCGACGAACAGCAGCAGACAGATCACGGTCAGGGCGTGGAACTCGATTCCAAAGACGTTCATCACGGCGGCGGCCTTGCCGGGAGCCACGGCGAAAATGGTGTCGAAGTTCACCGAGTCAAACAACACGAAGGTGGCGAAAATGCCCAATGCGAAGCCGAAATCGCCGACCCGGTTGACGACGAAAGCCTTGATGGCGGCGGCATTGGCCGAGGGCTTGTCATACCAGAAGCCGATCAGCAGGTAGGACATCAGGCCGACGCCCTCCCAGCCGAAGAAAAGCTGTACCAGATTGTCCGAAGTCACCAGCATATACATGCAGAAAGTGAACAGGCTGAGATACGACATAAAGCGCGGAACCGACGAATCATGGCCCATGTAACCGATTGAATAAACGTGGATTACCGTCGAGGTGATGGAAACGGTCAGCAGCATCACCGCCGACAGCGTATCCAGTCTGAGCGCCCACGAAACCTCCAGGGTTCCGGAATCGATCCAGGCAAGCAAATGAATGACGCCGGCTTTGCCGCCGAAGGCCACGTCCGCAAACATATTTATCGCCAGCAGGGCGGACAGCATCATGGCGCCGCAGGCGACCCACTGCGCCGTCTTGTCGATACGCGCCATGGCCTTCTCGTCCTCGGGCGAGGAAAAGGCCATGGCCCCGGCGATCATCGCTCCGAAAAGCGGCAGGAAGACGATAGCTGTGTACACGGAATTCTACTTATTTCTTTTTTTTGTCCGGCGTGGGCGCCGCTTGCGGTTTCTGATCACCGGGACGGACAGAAGCCCAACGGGTTGCGGATAGGCCTCTCATGGTCACAGGCTTGACACCGGATGGGTGAGGTTTCATTTCCGGCATTGGGCCGGCATCCGAAGATGGCCTGACTCCCCTGCCGACATTATTGCCTGATAAATCAATAATTCGATGCTGACTCATTTTTAATCTCCTTTGCTAACACTGTAGAAAAATAATGCCTTAACCTTGTCTCCGTTTATCCAGACGCCGGCATTATTTGGTATCAGGCCAAGAAAAATATGATTTTCATCCACATAGTAAGCGCTTTCTAGATATAGGTCTTCTTTATGTGGAGAAAGTGATGAAAATGATTCCCCGCCGAACTCTCCGCCGACCAATGCGCCATCGTCCATTTCAGCAACAACCCAATACCCTTCTTTGTTATGAGTGAGAAAAAACCAATCCCAAGCCTTTGGCGTTTTTTGAACAAGGGAAAGGCCAAATTTACCAAGAATCCATTGAAGCCGATTCTTTTTCCATAACCAAGAAACAAACCAAGCCACCACTATGGGCATAACAAATAAAACAAATATTACCCAGGCAAAAACAGCCCAATCCCAAAAAACTTGATTATTTGCGTCTATGCTTTTCAAGGAGCTGCTGAACGCCACGATTTGACTTGATAAACAAATAGTAACCGGCGAGGCCAAGACATGGATTAACGTGCTGAAAAACAAAAAAGTTAATACTGAATGCGCATCGGATACAAACGTACTCGGCATCCTGGATGAAATTAACTGCCAGCACAAAAAGCCCGGAACAACCAGAAGAACCAGAATTATTATCGCTTCAAGGGTTGTCGGCAATTTCTCAGCCCTTCATCGAGTTGATGTCTTCGACGGCGATGGTGCCGCGATTACGGAAAAAGGCCATCAGAATAGCCAGCCCGATGGCGGTCTCGGCGGCGGCGACGGTCAGAATGAACATGGCGAAAACCTGACCGACAAGGTCGTGCATCTCGGCGGAGAAGGCCACCAGATTGATATTGACCGCCAACAGCATCAACTCGATTGACATCAGGATGATGACTACGTTTTTGCGATTGAGAAAAATCCCGAAAATCCCCAGCACAAACAGGATGGCGGCGACGCTCAGGTAATGGGACAGGCCGATTACCGACATCAGATGCCCCTCCCCGACTCGACCTTGCGGGTTTTGACCGATTCCTCGGCGCGACGCGCTATCTGGTCTGAAATATTCTGCCTGCGGACGCCCTTGCGGCTGCGGTGAGAGAGGACAATGGCGCCGATCATCGCCACCAGCAGAATGAGTCCCGCCGCCTGGAATAAATAAATGTAATGGGTGTAGATCAATTCGCCCAACGCATTGGTATTGGCAGTAGCCTCAAGAGACGGCATCGGCGCCGCTCCTTTTTCCGCAGCATCAGGAACCATGACCCGACTGCCGATGACGGTCAGCAGTTCGGCGATCAGCACCACTCCGATCAAGCCGCCTATCGGCAGATAATGAAGGAACCCCTGGCGTATTTCGACAAAATTGATATCCAGCATCATCACCACGAACAGGAACAGCACCGCTACCGCTCCGACGTAGACGATAACCAGGATCATCGCCAGAAACTCGGCGCCCAGCAACAGGAACAGTCCGGCCGCATTGAAGAAAGCGAGAATTAGAAACAACACCGAATGCACCGGATTGCGCGAAGAGATAACCATGACCCCGGAGGCCACGGTTACAAAGGCGAACATGTAAAACACCAGTGCTTCGATCATCGTTCCATTATCCTTAACGGTATCGGGCTTCGACCGCGATGCGGTCGGCCAGTTCCGTTTCCCACCGTTCGCCGTTAGCCAGCAGTTTAGCCTTGTCGTATATCAGTTCCTCGCGGCTTTCGGTGGCATATTCAAAATTCGGCCCTTCGACGATAGCGTCAACCGGGCAGGCTTCCTGGCAATAGCCGCAGAAAATGCACTTGGTCATGTCGATGTCGTAGCGCGTGGTGCGGCGGCTGCCGTCATTGCGAGGCTCGGCCTCGATAGTGATGGCCTGGGCCGGACACGCCGCTTCGCACAGTTTGCAGGCGATACAACGCTCCTCGCCGTTCGCATAGCGGCGAAGCGCGTGTTCGCCGCGAAAGCGCGGGCTGAGCGGACCTTTCTCATAAGGATAGTTGATGGTTATCTTGGCGCGGAAAAAATAACGCAGGGTCAGCGCCATGCCCGAGACCAACTCCGTCAGGAATACGGTGCGAATAAAGCTCATATACCCCCCTGACCCGCCACCGGCGTCAACCCGAAGGCGACGAGAACGCCGGCGACGATCACCACTCCCGCCAGCGACAGCGGCAGAAAGACTTTCCAGCCCAGCCGCATCAACTGGTCATAGCGGTAACGCGGGAAGGTGGCCCGCACCCACAGGAAAACGAACAGCACAAAGGCGATCTTCAAGGCGAACCACGCCGGGCCGGGTATCCAGGTGAACGGCGCCATGTCAAACGGCGGCAGCCAGCCGCCGAGGAAGAGAATGGCGGTCATCGCCGACATCAGGATCATGAAGGCATATTCGCCGAGGAAGAACAGGGCGAAGGTCATCGCCGAATACTCGACGTTATAGCCGGCCACCAACTCGGCCTCGGCCTCCGGCAAATCAAAGGGGTGACGGTTGGTCTCGGCCAGGATCGAGATCAGGAAAATCACCGCCATCGGAAACAGCGGAATCACGAACCACATACCCTTCTGGGCCATGACTATATCGCTGAGATTCATGGAACCGGCGCACAGCAGCACGGTAACGATGACGAAGCCCATGGCGACCTCGTAGGAAACCATCTGCGCCGCCGAACGCAGCGCCCCAAGGAAAGCATAGCGTGAGTTACTGGCCCAACCGGCCATCATAATGCCGTAAACGCTGAGCGACGAAATGGCGAAAAGATAGAGAATGCCGACATTGATATCGGCCAGCACCATCCCCTCGCCGAAAGGAACCACCGCCCACGCCACCAGCGACAAAACAAAGGTTATGGCCGGGGCCAGAATAAAGATGGCGGGGTTGGACCGGGACGGAATTATGGTCTCTTTCAGCAGCAGCTTGACGCCGTCGGCCAGCGGCTGAAGAAGGCCGAACGGCCCGACCACGTTCGGCCCCCGGCGAAGCTGCATGGCGCCGATCACCTTGCGCTCGGCGTAGGTAAGATAAGCCACCCCGATCAGCAGAGGCACGACGATGGCGAGGATCTTGATGACGATCCACAGCGTCGGCCAGATATATCCGTCCCAAAGTTCAGCCATCGGTTCCGGTCTTTCCGCGTTTAGACGCTGCGAACACATCGGTGCAGGCGGCCATGGTGGCTGACGCTCTGCTTATGGGATCGGTCATGTAAAAATTGACAATGGGCGATACGAAAGGCGCGGCGTCAAGCTTGCCGTCCCCGCCGAAAGCGCCCCAGGCCGCCGGCTTGGTCTCATTCAGGGCGGCAAAGACGGGATTTACCTCGGCCATCCGCTCGCGCACCTGCGAAAGGGTGTCAAAGGGAAGCGTTTTGCCGAGAACTTCGGACAGCGCCCGGATGATTTTCCAGTCTTCACGCGCTTCGCCGGGCGGGAAAACGGCAAGGCTCGTCCGCTGCACCCTGCCCTCGGTGTTGACGTAGGTGGCGTTCTTCTCGGTGTAGGCGGCGCCGGGAAGAATTACATCGGCCCGCGAGGCTCCGGCGTCGCCGTGATGCCCCTGATAAATAACGAAAGCGTCGCCCAGACGGCTCATGTCGATTTCATCGGCGCCCAGCAGATAGACCGCCTTCACCACGCCGTTGGCGGCGCCGTCGATAATGCCGGCGGCATCCAGTCCGCCCTTGCCCGGCAGGAAGCCGAGATCAAGGCCGCCGACCCGCGCCGCCGCCGTGTGCAGAATGTTGAAGCCGTTCCAGCCGCCGTTGTCGCGGATCATGCCGCAATCCTCGGCGATCTTGCGCGCCGCCGACAGGACGGCCCCGCCGTCGGGCCTGGTCAGCGCCCCCATGCCGACGATCAGCATCGGGCGGACGGCTTTTTTCAGCGCTTCGGCAAAGAGGTGAGAACCGGAGGCAATCTCATTCAAAACATTAGTGTCGTTGCCCAAGTGTTTGTATTTATACGTTAAATCAACATCAGGCCCAACCGATGCAATGGCGAATCCGCCCTTCCTGGAGCGTTTTCTGATGCGGGCGTTGATGATCGGCGCTTCAAGGCGGGGATTGGTTCCGATAAGCAGGCAGGCGCCGGCCTGTTCGATGCCGGCGATGGTGGTGTTGAAGATATAGCCGACGCGCCTCGATCCATCCAGGGCGGCACCGTCCTGACGGCAGTCAATGTTGGGCGAGTCCAGCAAATCCTTCAGCGCCGTCATTGACTCGCCATCGGCCATGTCGCCGGCGATGGCGGCGATCTCCCCGGCCTTGAGGCCCTTGAGGCCCTTGGCGACGGCGGCGAGGGCCTCGTCCCAGGTCGCGGGCGTCAGCTTGCCGTTTTTCCGGACATAAGGGGTGTCGAGACGTTGACGCTTGAGGCCGTCATAAGCAAAGCGGGTCTTGTCGGAAATCCATTCCTCGTTGATATCCTCATTGATCCTGGGCAGCACCCGCATCACCGCCGGACCACGACTGTCAACGCGGATATTGCTGCCGACGGCGTCCATCACGTCAACAGATTCGGTCTTCTTCAACTCCCAGGGGCGGGCGGCGAAGGAATAGGGTCTGGAGGTCAGCGCCCCGACCGGACACAGGTCGATAATATTGCCGGAAAGCTCGGAACTAAGCACCTTTTCCACATATGTTCCCACTTCCATGCGTTCGCCGCGACCGATCCCTCCCAGTTCGGGAACCCCGGCCACTTCCCTACAGAAACGGATACAGCGGGTGCAATGGATGCAGCGGGTCATCGTCGGCTTGATCAGCGGGCCGTAGTTCTTTTCCCGCACCGCCCGCTTTTTCTCCCGGAAGCGACCGCGATCCATGCCGTAATTGACGGTAATATCCTGAAGATCGCACTCGCCGCCCTGATCACAGACCGGGCAGTCAAGGGGGTGGTTGATAAGCAGGAACTCCAGCACCGCCCGGCGCATATTCTTGACCTTCTCGGTGTTGGTATGAATCACCATGCCGTCGCCCACAGGCATGGCGCAGGCGGCAATCGCCCTCGGCGCCCTCTCCATCTCCACCAGACACATGCGGCAGTTGCCGGAGATCGACAGGCGCTCATGGTAGCAGAAGCGGGGAAGCTCAATGCCGATCTGGTCGCAGGCCTGCATCACCGTCAGGCCGGCCGCGACTTCGATTTCCCTGCCGTCAATAGTCAGTTTAGGCATCTGTAAAACCTCTAGGCCGCCTGGACGGCTTGCGCCGCCTGGTATTCTTTTATGCGTTTCTCGATTTCAGGACGGAAATTGCGGATCAGCCCTTGAATCGGCCACGCCGACGCATCGCCGAGGGCGCAGATGGTGTGTCCCTCAATCTGGCGGGAGACCTTCTCAAGCAGATCGATTTCGTCGATGGCGGCGTTGCCCACGGCTATCCGCGCCATCATTCGCGCCATCCATCCGGTTCCCTCGCGGCACGGCGTGCATTGGCCGCAGCTTTCATGAGCGTAGAACTTGGAGAGACGGGCGATTACGCGGCAAATATCGGTGGACTTGTCCATGACGATCACCGCCGCCGTGCCGAGGCCGGTCTTGGCCTCTTTCAGCGAATCAAAGTCCATCAGCACGGTGTCGCACACCTCCTTGGTGATATTCGGCGTCGAGCTGCCGCCGGGGATTACCGCCATCAGGTTATTCCAGCCGCCGCGCACCCCGCCGCAGTGTCTTTCAATCAGTTCCTTCAAGGGAATGCTCATCTCTTCTTCGACGGTACACGGATTATTGACGTGACCGGAGATGCAAAACAGCTTGATGCCGGTGTTGTTGGGACGCCCCAGCGCGGCGAACCAGGCGGCGCCCCGACGCATTATATCAGGGGTAACGGCGATCGACTCGACGTTGTTGACCGTAGTCGGACAGCCGTAGACGCCGACATTGGCGGGGAACGGCGGCTTCATCCGGGGCTGGCCTTTTTTGCCTTCCAGGCTCTGAAGAAGCGCCCCCTCTTCGCCGCAAACATAGGCGCCCATGCCGCGATGGATATGCAGCTCGAAATCCCAACCCGACCCGCAGGCGTTGTTGCCGATAAGACCGGCCTCGCGGGCTTCGTCAATAGCCCGCTGCAAGACTTCGGCTTCACGGCAAAACTCGCCGCGCACATAGATGTAGGCAACGTGAGCGCCCATGGCGAAAGCGGCCAGTAGAGCGCCTTCCACCAGCTTGTGAGGCTCATGACGAAGGATTTCCCGGTCCTTGCAGGTGCCGGGTTCGCTCTCATCGGCGTTGATCACAAGGTAATGGGGGCGCTCGCCGATTTCCTTGGGCATGAACGACCATTTCATGCCTGTGCTGAAACCGGCGCCGCCGCGACCGCGAAGGCCGGACACCTTGACCTCATTGACCATCCAGTCGCGGCCCTTGGCCATGATCTCCCTGGTTCCGTCCCAAGTTCCGCGAGAGCGGGCGCCGGTCAGGCCGATGTCCTCGAAGCCGTAGATATTGGTGAAGATGCGATCCTTGTCTTTCAGCATCAAATCACCCCTTCCCCTTCAGGGGGCCGGGTTCGCTTCCCTTGCGGGCGCTCTGCGGCCCGACCTTCGGAGCGCCGCCGATTCTCAGCGTATTGAGAACGGACTCGGCGCTGCCCTGGTCCAAATCCTCGTAGCAATCATCGTTGATCTGCATCATCGGCGCGTTGACGCAGGCGCCGAGGCATTCCATCTCGCTCAAGGTGAACATGCCGTCGTCGGAGGTTCCGCCGAATTCAACCCCCGTCACCTTTTTGCACGAGGCGACAATATCGTCGGAGCCGCGCAACATGCAGCAGATGCTGGTGCATACCTGAATATGGTAACGGCCCACCGGCTTGAGATTGTACATGGTGTAGAAGTTGGCGATCTCGTAGACGCGGATCGGCTCCATGCCGAGGAATTCGGCGACGTAATCCATAGCCGCCGGCGGCAACCAGTTATCGTTCTGGCGCTGTGCAAGGTAAAGCAGCGGCATGACCGCGCTGGCCTGACGGCCTTTCGGGTACTTGGCTACATACTCGTCGGCCTTTTTGACGTTTTCCTCGGTGAAGGCGAAGCCGGCGGGCTGTTTGATATCTCTCATCGGTCAACCTCGCCGAAAACAATGTCAAGCGAGCCGAGGTTGGCGACCACATCGGCCAGCATATGGCCTTTTGAAAGCATATCCATGCTCTGCAAGTGGGCGAACCCCGGAGTGCGTATTTTACAGCGGTACGGGCGGTTGGAGCCGTCGGAAATCAGATAAACGGCGAACTCGCCCTTGGGCGCCTCGACGGCGGTATAGGTTTCGCCTTTTTGCACATGATAGCCCTCAGAGGACAGCTTGAAGTGATGGATCATCGATTCCATGGAGGTTTTCATCTCGGCGCGCGGCGGCGGCGAAATCTTGCGGTTATCCGTCTTGACCGGCCCGGACGGCATCTTTTCCAGGCACTGCTTGACGATCTTGATGCTCTCGCGGATTTCCAGAAGGCGCACCAGATAACGATCATAGCAGTCGCCGTGAGTTCCGACGGCGATGTCAAAATCCATCTTTTCATATACGTCGTAGGGCTGAGACTTACGCAAGTCCCAGGGAACGCCGGCGGCGCGCAGATTGGGGCCGCTGAATCCCCAATCAAGAGCCTGCTCGGCGGTGACGGCGCCGATATCAACGGAGCGCTGCTTGAAGATGCGGTTTTCGGTAAGCAGGGATTCAATATCATCCATCACTTTAGGGAAGCGCTCACACCAGGCAGCGATATCCTCGGCCAGCCCGTCAGGCATGTCGAAAGCGACGCCGCCGGGCCGGAAATAGGCCATATGCATGCGGGCGCCGCTTACCCGTTCGCAGAACTCCATCAGGCGCTCGCGCTCCTCGAAGCCCCAGAGCATCGGCGTCATGGCGCCGATATCCATGGCGTAGGCGCAAACGGTGAAGATGTGATTGAGCAGGCGTCCGATCTCGGCGTAAAGCACCCGGATGTACTGTCCCCTGGGCGGCGCCTCGATGCCCAGCAGCTTCTCGACGGCCAGGGCGTAGGCGTGTTCCTGATTTTGCGGCGAGACATAATCAAGGCGGTCGAAATAAGGAACCGCCCGAACGTAGGTCTTGCTCTCGATAAGTTTCTCGGTGCCGCGATGCAGAAGGCCGATATGAGGGTCGGCCCGCTCAACGACCTCGCCGTCCATCTCCAGCACCAACCGCAGAACTCCATGGGCCGCCGGATGCTGCGGCCCGAAGTTAAGGGTATAGTTCTTGATATCGACGCCGGCCATCAGGCTTGCCCTTCCGCCTTCTTGCCGACGGGAAGCTCCGCCTTGGCCCCCTCCCAGGGACTGAGGAAATCAAAATTGCGTAATTCCTGGGTCATCTTGACCGGCTCGTACGCCACCCGCTTCTTCTCGTCGTCGTAGCGCACCTCCACATAGCCGCTGAGGGGGAAATCCTTGCGTAACGGATGACCCTCAAAGCCGTAGTCGGTAAGGATGCGGCGAAGATCAGGATGCTCGGAGAAATAGATGCCGAAGAGATCCCACGCCTCGCGCTCAAACCAATTGGCGGAGCTGAACACGCCGCTGACCGAAGGCGCCGGGACGCCGTCGGCGATTTGAATCTTGATGCGCAGGCGGCGGTTATGGGTCAGGCTGAGCAGATTATAGACCACCTCGAAGCGTTCCTCGCGTTCAGGATAATCGACGCCGCAAAGGTCCATCAACTGCTTGAATTGGCAGTTGACGTCATCGCGCAGGAAAGTCAGGACTTTGACGATCTTCTCTGCGCGCACCAGCACGATCAGTTCGTTGTTGACGATCTCGGAGCGCACCACTTCCTTGGAAAGCGCGCCTGCGATAAATTCATCGAGATCCTTGAGTGCCTGATCCATCCCCCCCCCTGTCTCGGGTCGGCATTATTATAGTTATTGTTATTTGTCAGCGAAAAAGCGCGCCGGTCCCTTTTATTTTCTTCTGCAACTGCATGATCCCGTAAATCAACGCTTCCGCCGTCGGCGGACAGCCGGGAACATAGACATCCACCGGCACGATCCGGTCGCAACCCCTGACCACGGAATATGAGTAATGGTAATAGCCGCCGCCGTTGGCGCACGAACCCATGGAAATCACATAGCGCGGCTCGGCCATCTGGTCATAGACCTTGCGTAAGGCCGGCGCCATCTTGTTGGTCAGCGTGCCGGCGACAATGATGACATCCGACTGGCGCGGACTGGGCCTGAAGACGACCCCGAAGCGATCCATGTCATAACGGCTGACGGCGGCGTGCATCATTTCCACAGCGCAGCAAGCGAGGCCGAAGGTCATCGGCCACAACGATCCGGTGCGCACCCAGTTGACCAGGCCATCCAGACTTGCGGTGACAAACCCCTTGTCGCCTAATTCACCGGCGATCCTGTTCAACAAGAGGTCCTGGTCGCTCCCGGAAGAAAGCGGCGCGGCGGCTTCGGATATTACTCCCACTCCAAGGCTCCCTTTTTCCATTCGTAGATGAAGCCGATGGTGAGAACCCCAAGGAAAATCATCATCGACCAGAAGCCGAAAACGCCTATTTTCCCCAGCGATATCGCCCACGGAAACAGGAAAGCCACTTCAAGATCAAAGATAATAAACAAAATAGCCACCAGATAAAACCGTACATCAAACTTCTGCCGGGAATCCTCGAACGGCTCGAAACCGCACTCATAGGCCGAGTTCTTCTCGATGTCCGGAAGCTGGCGGGCAATCAGATAAGACGCTCCCACCGCCGCTATGGCGATGGCGACGGCGATGCCGAGAAATACCAATATCGGGAAATATTGCTGAAGCATCACATCCATAAGGCCGTTCCCGGTTCTGAATCCCTTGTCTGGCGCGGAGAAGATGGCGGGAGTGACGGGACTCGAACCCGCGGCCTCCGGCGTGACAGGCCGGCGCTCTAACCAACTGAGCTACACCCCCATCGAAATCCGGTCTGATTCTCGGGATGATGTAATCTAGTGCCATGACAGGTGTCAAGACATCCGCCCCAAGGCAATCGACAAGGAGCGAGTTGGCGCTTGCAGTGCTATACGGTATTGCCGTATAATCCATGCTATGCAGATCGATTTTGACCCCAGCAAGGATGCGGTCAACCGGGGAAGGCACGGGATTTCTCTGACCTTCGGCGCCAGGATTCTGGCCGACACTCGGCGATTGGACATTCTGGATGTGCGGTTCGACTATTCCGAAGAGCGATTCGTTTCCTACGGGATGGTCGATGGCCGGGTTTGGGTCTGCGTATTTACCCAGCGCGACAGGGTGTGCCGCATAATCAGCGTAAGGAAAGCCAATGACAAAGAAAAGCACCGCTACAATAAAACGCCGCGATGATCCGAATGCGGATTTCCCCCTGACCGATGCCGAGTTCGAGCGCGGTCATGGGGCCATGTTGGCGCGCCGCGCCCGCGCCGTCACCGGCTTGTCGCAAAACGCCTTCGCCAAGCGCTTCGGCATTCCTGCTGCCACGCTTCGGGATTGGGAGCAGGGGCGACGGGCGCCGGACGCCGCCACACAAAGCTATCTGCGTGTTATTGCCCGTATGCCCGATACGGTGTCTGAGGCCCTGCACGACGCAGCATAAGATGGGGTCACAAGCATGATCAAGCAGCAAGGAATGGTGGGCGGTGACGGGATCGAACCGCCGACATTCACGGTGTAAACGTGACGCTCTTCCAGCTGAGCTAACCGCCCCGGAATCCCGAACGGACGGCGCCCGAACAAACGCCGCCCCCCGGAAAGGCTATTGACGCCGATTGTAGAACGGCAACTTAGTTTACGGCGTCCTTCAATCCCTTGCCCGCCTTGAACTTAGGCTGTTTCCTGGCCGGGATGTTGATGGCGGCGCCGGTGCGCGGATTACGCCCCTTGCTTGCGGCGCGTTTCGTCACGCTGAAAGTGCCGAAACCTACAAAGCAGGCTTTTTTTCCATGCTTGAGAGATTTGGTGATGGCGTCAAAAACACCATCAACGGCCTTCGCTGCATCGGACTTCGACAGGCCGGCGCTGTCGGCGACGGCGGCAACGAGATCGCTTTTATTCAAGTCTTGGTCCCCCCTCTGATTTATTAAGTTATGGCGCGAAGTCTAAATCGCCGCCGGCAAGAGCGTCAATCGGAGAACTCCTGTTATCCACAATTATTTAGGGGATTTTGATAGCGATCCGATCATAGCCTTAGTGTTTTATTATGCCGCCGGCGTCTTCTTCTTCGGACTGGGATTTGGCGAGGGTAGCGGCCTTGAGTTCTTCCTTTTCGTCCCACTCAATCGGCGCCAAAGGAGAAACAAGCGCGTTTTCAAGGACTTCCTGCACATTGGAAACCGTGATGATTTCCAGGCCCCGTTTCACATTGTCGGGTATCTCGGCCAAGTCCTTTTCATTATCCTTGGGGATCAACACCGTTTTGATGCCGCCGCGCAGGGCCGCCAGCATTTTTTCCTTAAGTCCTCCGATGGGAAGCACCCTGCCCCGCAGGGTGATCTCGCCGGTCATCGCCACATCCCGGCGAACCGCAATGCCGGTGAGGACGGAAACGATCGAGGTCACCATGCCGACCCCGGCCGAAGGGCCGTCTTTCGGGGTCGCCCCTTCGGGAACATGGACGTGGATGTCATTGGTTTGATACACCGTCGGCTTGACGCCGAACGCCAGCGAACGCGACTGCACGAAGGACTTGGCGGCCTGGATAGACTCCTGCATAACGTCGCCGAGCTTGCCGGTGATGGTCATCTTGCCCTTGCCGGGCACCATTAACGCCTCGATTGACAACAGTTCGCCGCCGACTTCCGTCCACGCCAGCCCGGTGGTGACGCCGACCATGTCTTCCAACTCGATCTCGCCGAAACGATAGCGGCGCACGCCGGCGAATTTCCCCAGGTTGCGCCGCGTGACCGCGATGCTTTTACACTCGCCCATCAGTATCTGCCGGATTGCCTTGCGGGTCAGACCGGCGATTTCGCGCTCCAGATTTCTGACGCCGGCCTCGCGGGTGTAATAGCGAATGATGTCGCGCAAGGCGGAATCCGAGATCGACCATTCGCTGTCCTTCAGCCCGTGCTGCTTCATCTGCTTGCTGATCAGATGGCGCTTGGCGATTTCGATCTTTTCATCCTCGGTATAGCCGGAAATGCGGATGATCTCCATGCGGTCAAGCAAGGGCATCGGGATATTCATGGTGTTGGCGGTGGTGACAAACATCACGTCGGAGAGGTCGTAATCCACTTCCAGGTAATGATCGTTGAAGGCGGAATTCTGCTCCGGATCGAGAACCTCCAGCAGCGCCGAGGCCGGGTCTCCGCGCCAGTCCTGGCCGATCTTGTCCACCTCGTCGAGAAGAAACAGCGGGTTGGAAGCCTTGGCCTTCTTCATGCTTTGAATGACCTTGCCGGGCATGGAGCCGATATAGGTGCGCCGGTGGCCGCGAATTTCGGACTCATCACGCACTCCGCCGAGCGACATCCGCACGAAGTTGCGCCCCGTCGCTCGGGCGATCGACTTGCCGAGAGATGTTTTGCCGACGCCGGGAGGTCCGACCAGACAGAGTATCGGTCCCTTGATCTTGTTGGTGCGCTGCTGAACGGCTAAATATTCAAGTATCCGTTCCTTAACCTTATCCAGGCCGTAATGGTCGGCGTCCAGTATCTCATGGGCATGTTTGATGTCCTTGTTGACCCTGCTCCGTTTCTTCCAGGGGATGCTGAGAATCCATTCCAGATAATTCCGAACGACCGTTGATTCGGCTGACATAGGACTCATCGAACGCAGCTTTTTCAGTTCGGCCATGGCTTTATCGCGGGCCTCGGCGCTGAATTTGGTTCCCTTGATGCGATCTTCGAATTCCTGGGTTTCGTCACGACCGTCTTCGGTCTCGCCCAGTTCCTTCTGAATCGCCTTGAGTTGCTCATTCAGGTAATACTCGCGCTGGGTCTTTTCCATCTGCCGCTTGACCCGGTTGCGTATCTTCTTTTCCACCTGGAGAACGCCGATTTCGGATTCCATATAGGAATAGACTTTCTCAAGGCGCGCAACGATTGACTCGATTTCAAGAACTTCCTGTTTTTCCGAAATCTTCAGCGCCAAATGGGAAGCCACCGTATCGGCAAGCTTGCTTGCGTCTTCGATCTGGTTGATTGAAACCAGCGCCTCGGGAGGGATTTTCTTGTTGAGCTTTATATACTGCTCGAACTGCGCGACCACGGAACGGGACAGGGCGACCAGTTCACGGTGGTCGGCTTCCTTTTCCTCGATCAGCGTCGCCGTGGCCTGGAAGAAAGCCTCGTTGTCGGTGTAATGATTGACGCGGGCGCGCCGCCCGCCCTCGACCAGCACCTTGACGGTGCCGTCAGGCAGCTTGAGCAGTTGCAACACCGTGGAAACAGTGCCGACGGAATAAATATCATCCGTGGAGGGATCGTCCTGGGCGGCGTTTTTCTGGGCCAGCAGCAGGATTTGCTTGTCTTCCTTCATTACGTCTTCAAGGGCGCTGACCGACTTCTCGCGCCCGACGAACAAGGGAACGATCATGTGCGGGAACACCACGATGTCGCGCAATGGAAGAACTGGGTAAAGCTCGCCGCCGGGAATTAAAGTCATAAAACCTCTTGTTCTTCAGTGATGACGCTACGCGCTGGTTTCCATGCTGTCGCGCCGATCCGAATAGATATAGAGCGGCTTGGCGTTATCTTCGGCAACTTCCTGGTTGATGACGACCTCTTCCACGCCCTTGAACGCCGGAAGATCGAACATGGTGTCCAGCAAAATGTTTTCCATGATCGAGCGCAGGCCGCGAGCGCCGGTCTTTCTTACGACGGCCTTTCTGGCGATAGTGTCCAACGCGCCGTCGGAGAAAGTAAGGCGCACATCCTCCATCTCGAACAGGCGCTGATACTGCTTTACCAGCGCGTTCTTGGGCTTGGTCAGAATTTCCACAAGCGCCTCTTCATCAAGGTCTTCAAGGGTGGCAAGGATCGGCAGGCGCCCGACAAATTCGGGAATAAGCCCGAACTTCAAAAGGTCTTCGGGTTCCACATCGCAAAGGATATCGCCGGTGCTGCGCTCGTCGGCGGCGCGGACATCCGCGCCGAAACCGATGGTGGTGCCCTTGCCCCGCGCCGTGATGATCTTGTCCAGGCCGGAAAAGGCGCCGCCGCAAATAAACAGGATATTGGTGGTGTCTACTTGCAGGAATTCCTGTTGAGGATGTTTGCGTCCGCCCTGGGGCGGCACGCTGGCCACCGTGCCTTCCATGATTTTCAACAAGGCCTGCTGGACGCCCTCACCGGAAACGTCCCGCGTGATCGACGGGTTGTCGGACTTGCGCGATATTTTGTCCACTTCGTCGATATAAACGATGCCGCGCTGGGTCCTCTCGACGTTGTAATCCGCCGACTGAAGCAGTTTGAGGATGATGTTTTCCACGTCCTCGCCTACATAACCGGCCTCGGTAAGGGTCGTGGCGTCGGCCATGGTAAAGGGAACATCAAGGATGCGGGCCAAGGTCTGCGCCAGCAATGTCTTGCCGCAGCCGGTCGGCCCGATAAGCAGGATATTGGACTTGGCCAGCTCCACGTCGTTTTTCTTGGTGCTGTGGCTGATCCGCTTGTAGTGATTATGGACGGCGACGGCCAGCACCCGCTTGGCGTGGTCCTGACCGATTACATAATCATCAAGAACGGAATAAATTTCACGCGGAGCGGGAACGCCGTCGCTTGCCTTGGTCAGGCTGCCCTTGTGTTCCTCGCGGATAATGTCCATGCAAAGTTCGACGCATTCATCACAGATGAACACGGTCGGCCCGGCAATCAGTTTGCGGACCTCATGCTGACTCTTTCCGCAGAAGGAGCAGTAAAGGGTATTCTTCGAATCGCTGCCGGATGATTTGCTCATGGATACACCGTTAAAGTGGCCGGCTCACTCAATGATATTACTCTACCTGCATGGGGGCATGGCGCACAACCCCTTATCAGCAAAGCCTCAGACGGCAAAACTACCCGGCAAACCTTAACCAATCATTTATATGGTGCGCCGTTAGTTATTTTTCACCCCATCCTTGCCGTTGTCCTCATCTTCCGGCATCGGGCGGCTGGTGACGACTTCATCAATGAGGCCGAATTTCAGGGCGTCATCGGGAGTCATGTAACGGTCACGTTCAAGAGCCGTCTCAATAACATCAATGGGTTGGCCGGTATGTTCCGCATAGATGGCGTTCAGCCGGCTTCTCAGGGCGAGGATTTCCCTGGCCTGGATTTCGATATCGGTGGCTTGACCGTGGGCGCCGCCGGAAGGCTGGTGAATCATGATCCGCGAATTGGGAAGAGCGTAGCGCTTGCCCTTGCTTCCGGCGGCCAGCAACAACGATCCCATCGACGCCGCCTGACCCAGGCACACCGTGGAGACTTCGGGCCGGATGTAGCGCATGGTGTCATAAATAGCGAGGCCGGAAGTGACGATGCCGCCCGGCGAATTGATGTAAAACGAGATGTCCTTGTTGGGATTCTCGGACTCCAGGAACAATAACTGCGCGCAAACAACGCTGGAAACGGAATCGTCAATAGCGCCGGTAATGAAAATAATGCGCTCCCTGAGCAGCCGGGAATAGATGTCATAGGAACGCTCGCCACGGTTGGTCGTTTCCACGACCATGGGGATAAGATAACTCATGTTTGTCTCTACCGGGCCTTTCATTTCTTTGCCGCCTTCTTGCCTTTTTTCTTGGCCTCGCCCTTAGCCTTGGAGGCTTCCGCTTCGTCGGGTTCTTTCATCAGTTCTTCGACGGAAACCTTTTTGTCGGTGACCTTGGCCATTTCGATGATGAAATCGACGACCTTGTCCTCGTGAACGGTCGCGGAAAGCCCCTCCCTGGCGCCGGGAGTTTTCTCGAAATACTCGACTATGCTTTTTTCCTGGCCGGGAAAGCGTTTGGCTTCGGCCATCATCGCCTTGCGGACGTCTTCCGGGTTTACCTTGATGTTATTGAGGCGACCGACGTCGGCCATCAACAGGGCCAGACGAACGCGGCGCTCGGCGATTACGCGGAATTCGGCCTTGTAGTCATCATCGCTTTTGGACTTGTCCTCGTTCTCGAACTCCTGCGGGGAAGATTTGCGGAATTTTTCGAACTGATCCCAAATGCTTTCAAACTCGCCTTCCAGCAAGCTCTCGGGTACTTCAAAATCGTGATCGTCGGACAGGGCATCCAGAAGAGAGCGCTTGAGGCGACGGCGTGAATGTTCCCTGAACTCCTTGCGATGCTCCTCGCGGATATTTTCCTTGAGAACGTCAAGGCTTTTCACGCCCAGGGCCTTGGCCAGTTCTTCATCAACCTGAGCCGGCGCCGTCTCGCGCAGTTCCTTGACATCGACCTCGAAAACCGCGTCCTTGCCGGCGAGACCGGCGGCCTGATACTTTTCCGGGAAGGAGACCTTGACCGTCACATGATCGCCGGCCTTGGCCCCGACAAGCTGGTCCTCGAAGCCGGGAATGAAGCTGCCGGACCCCAACTCCAGCGAATAGCCGTCAGCCTTGCCGCCGGGGAATTCCACTCCGTCCAGCTTGCCGGCAAAATCGATAACCAACACATCGCCGTTCTTGGACCTGCGATCGCCGACTACCGGCTTGGAGGTCGTGTTGGCCTCGGCCAGACGCGCAAGCACCTTTTCGATTTCGGTCTCTTCGGGATCGGCGACCAGACGCTCCAGCGTGATCCTGGAGGCGTCGAGCGGCTCAATCTTGGGCAACACCTCGATAGCCATGGTGTACTCCAGGTCCGAGCCTTCCTCGAATTTGGTGATCTCGATTTTCGGCCGCACGGCGGGACGCAGATCGCGCTCGGCCATGATCTTCTTTGACGCCTCGTTGAGAGTGCTTTCCAGCACCTCGCCGATAACCGCTGAGCCGTATTTCTTGCGCAACAGCGACACCGGGGCCTTTCCGGGACGAAAGCCCGGCAAATGGGCGGTTCGCGCCAATTCCTTGAGGCGGTTGGTGACGCTTTCCTCGATTTCGGCGCCGGGAACGGCAATCGCGAATTCCCGCTTCAGTCCCTCGGCTTTTGTTTCATTAACCTGCATTGGAAACCCAGTAATATCGTTGACAAAGTTGCAAGATGAGCTGGTGCGGGCGAAGGGACTCGAACCCCCAAACCTTTCGGCACTTGGACCTAAACCAAGCGTGTCTACCAGTTCCACCACGCCCGCCGCCAAACCCGGCTTTTCCGGGCGGGTGCGCGACTTTATACGATTGATAGAACCTGTCAATCACGTCAAGGGATCAGATTCGAGGCCGCTCACGCCTTAAGGGCTGCGAGAGCCGTCTCCGGGGCGCGGTCGAGCACCTTCAGGAGCGCCTTTGCGGGACCGGCGGGCGAGCGCTTGCCCTGTTCCCAGTTATGGATCGTGTCGAGAGACACGCCGATCCGTGCGGCAAATGCGGCTTGCGTCAAGCCGGTGCGTTTGCGTACGCGCCGCGCATAGGCCGCCGCATCGCGCCTCGCCTCGGCCTCGTCGTCGGCGGCTTGACGATTGATCTCGGCCTCGGTCGTCGCATCGACCTTCGCCGTATTGATCCGTCCCGTAGGCGATTTGCCGTCAGGCGTCGTTGTCACATGGACTTGCGACATATCGCTGGGTCTCCCTTTTGTTTGCCTTACGAGCCGAAATGAGACGAAACCGCTTGCCGCGCGGCGTGTATATGACAACGAAAACGCGACCATCTATGCGCCCCAGAACGCGGTAGCGCGGCTCGCCGTAATCGAGGCGGTTATCGGGTTCGATGAGACGATCCGCATCGAGAAAAACCCGGACCACATGGGCGAAGTCAAAGCCGCGCTCCAAGTAACAGGCCTCGCTCTTAGCTTCGTCCCACACGAACTCCATGCCGCCAGTATAGGCCGGAGAATGACATTTTCCAAGACCATCTTGATCCCCCTCACGGATAGAGTCTGTCGATCAGGTCGCCGGCGATTTTCCTGATAACCTCCCGCTCGCCGCCGCTGAGGTCGGACGGCGGGATATACTGGTTCACGGCGTCGCCTTCGCCCTCCCAGGCGTTCACCCTGACCTTCATCACCGCCGGATTGATCCCCCGGACGCCGGTCGCCTCCTCCAGGCGGGCTATTTCCCGTCCGGGGTCGGCAACCAAGTCTTCGTACTTGATCAGGCATATTCCGCCGTGGTCCGGCTTATTGATGATTTCCGACAGGTTGCGGCGCCATTCTTCGGCCATTTTGGCGGCGCCGTCTTCGTTCTCGATGAACTTCCTGGCCTTGGCGGAACGCGCACAGGCAAAAATATCACGATAAACGTAAACAACCTTGGCCTTGGGCAGCAGCGACAACAACTGAACAACGGCGCCGTGACTGAGCGCCGGCCTTTTCACCCCCCAAACCGGCCGGCCGACGCTGTTCGAGTATTGGTCGGCAAAACGGGGCAGCACATAGAAAATATTGATGATCGCGTACAGGTAATCGCCGTGTCCCGGAGAAAGATCGGGAATCCACCTGTCGGCCCTGCCTTCGAGGACGCTTTTCAACCCCTCCTCTTCGGAAACCTTGTTGTTTGAGTGGTATTGAATCTTGGAAACGGTATAGGCGAGCATGTCGAGAAACTCGACGAACAGATTCTCGCCGTAACAAATGCCGTTGTTTGACGAGCAGATCAGGCGCTGGATCAGGGTCGTCCCCGAACGCTCGACCGGCGCCGTAACAATCAGCGGACTCAACGTCATCGCCGCCTCGGGGAGAGATACCTCGATTTTCATGGCATTCTTTTAAGGTCGCGCAGGACCGTCGGCAGGGTTTTTGCGATATCCTCGGCGATCAGGCCGGGGCCGAACTGCGCCGCCGCCGCGCCATGCAGCCAGGAAGCGGCGCAAGCGGCGTCAAAAGCGTCCATGCCCTGGGCCAGCAAGCCGAGAATAAACCCGGCCAGCACGTCGCCGGTTCCGGCCGTCGCCAGTTCGGGCGGCCCGTTGACGCTGATTGCGGCGCGGCCGTCGGGCGAGGCGATCACCGTGTCCGCTCCTTTTATAAGAACCGTCGCGCCGCTTTGCCGGGCGGCGGCGCGGGCGCGGAACAACTTGTCGCCGGAGCAGCCGAACAGGCGGGCGTATTCCCCCTCGTGAGGAGTCAGCACGCAAGGCCCGGCAATAGCGGAAAACAATGACTGCGGGTCATCCTGAAAGACGGTCAGGGCGTCGGCGTCGAGAACGCACGGCCTTCCCGTCCTGAGGGCTTCGAGCGTCATCAGCCGCGTCGTCTCGGAAACGCCGCTCCCCGGCCCGATCAGGACGGCGTTCTTGCGCGGGTCAGACAGCAGGACGGCCAACTCCTTGTCGTCGGCTGCCGGCCTGAACAGGGTTCCCGGCGCTCCCGCCGCATAGACGACCATGGCCTCGGCGGGGGCGGCGATGGTCACCAGACCGGCCCCCACGCGCCGCGCCGCCGTTGACGCCAGCCGCGCCGCGCCGGTCATTTCGCCGCCGCCGACCACTACACCGTGACCACGGGCGTACTTGTTGGAGGCCGCTTCGGGCCACGGATAGCGATCCAGCCACAAGAGGGGAGCGTTGGCGAAAGTCAGCGGCTTGATTTTCAGCAATACGGATTCGGGAATGCCGATATCGGCGACCACGACCTCCCCGGCCGGCCCGCCGCCGGGAAAAAGCAAATGCCCCGGCTTGCGGCGAAAAAAAGTAACGGTCAGGCAGGCATGAACGGCGGCGCCGAGAACCTGCCCGCTGTTGCCGTCAACGCCGCTGGGAATGTCCACGGCGACGCACGGCAATGATCTTTCATTGACCGCCTCGACGACTTTTAGGGCGGCGCCCGACAACGGCCTCGCCAATCCGGCGCCGAACAGGGCGTCGATAACCAATTCGCACCCGTCAAGGACGTTCACGTCAAGAGGCTCCGCCGCGCCCGTCCACCGACCGGCATTGACGGCGGCGTCCCCCCGCAAGCGGTCACGTTCACCGGACAGAGCTAATTTCACCGGCCATCCCGCCTCGGACAATAGCCGCGCCGCTACGAACCCGTCGCCGCCGTTGTTGCCGGGACCGCAAAGCACGGTCACCGGACGAGGTTGCCAACGGCGGCAAATTTCATCGGCGACGGCGGTTCCCGCCGCTTCCATCAACTCAAGACTCGGAACGCCGGTAGCCACGGCGATCTTATCGGCCTCAGCCATCTCTTCCACGGTCAGCAGGACGCTATCGGTCACGGGCGCGGCTTTCCTTAATTCTCAATCAACACTAATATGTTCTAAATTATCATGCCAAGATACCTGAATTAACGAAGGGAAACGCAATGATTGACCGCTGGGACCGCAGATTCCTGGACCTCGCCGAACATATCTCCACCTGGTCCAAGGACCCCTCGACCAAGGTCGGGGCGGTTCTCACCCACACTGAGAAGCGGCGCGTCATCTCGGTGGGCTTCAACGGCTTTCCCGCCGGCATCGAGGACAGCGAGGAGCGTCTGGGAGACCGCGCCGTCAAGTACGAGATGGTGGTTCACGCCGAGCAGAACGCCATTCTCTTCGCCGGACGACAGGCCGACGGATGCACCCTCTATGTCACCCCTCTGGCCCCCTGCGCCCGCTGCGCGGTGATCATTATCCAGGCCGGAATCGTCCGGGTGGTGGCGCCCAAGCCCGACTTCGAGCAGATAAAGTGGGGCGAGCAGGCAAGAATCTCCGACACTATGTTCCGTGAGGCCGGCCTGACCGTCGATTACGACGAAGCATGATATTGCTCACCCTATTGTAACGCCCGACCTTCGCCGACGGCGGTACCCTGAAGTTCTCCCTGGCCCAGGCGATGGAGCGTCCATATCGTCCCCAGCAGTTCGGATGTCGGGGCGAAGACAACCATCGGCCGATTGGCTGGATCGTCAACCGCCGCCGAGAATTGCTTTACTTGTTCCGCCGACGGCGTTTCTCCCTCCACCGCCATGCCGATATAGCCCATGCCCGCTCCCTCGGCCTCGGCCCTGTGCAGCGCGGCTGTCGCCGTCGGCATGCCGAGATCAATGACAAAAACAAACCCGGCGGGCTTAAGCCGGTTAATGCCGGAGATATTTCGTCCGGCTACGGCGCGTAAATACGGCACCGCGTGATCCGGGCGGAAAATGGCGATGCCGTGGCCCGTCATGGCCGCCGACGAGTAAGACGAAGCAGGAGAGGCATCTTCCGGATTGCCGTAGGTGATTTCCCGTCCGGTCAGGTCCACCTCGCCGTCGCCCCACCACCCGCAAGGATTGGCGGGGCGGGAGGAAGCCGTAACGAGCGAGTAAAGCGCCAACGCCGACGCTGACAAAATCAGCAGCCGCAAGGGAAAGCCCATCAACGCTCCTCAAGCCTTGGTAACGGAGACAACCGTATCCATGACCGTGATCTGTCCATTGACCGGATCAGGGTCGTTGGGGATGATCCAGTTGGGGTGGACGCCATGACTCCCCTTCCACCACATCCCGGCAAAATCAGCATCGTCGACTCCTTCCGGCGCCTTCTTGCCGCTGGCGTAACGGCCATATTCCCAATGCCCGCAGTGATGCGCGATGGCAACCACGCCGGGGACTACGCAGGCGGTCACTCTGGCCATGGTTACGATCTCGCCGATCTTTGACTTGACCTTGATGCGGTCACCGTCGGCGATGTTCTTTTCCTTGGCCGTGGCCGGGTTGATCAGGGCCGGATTGTCGTGATAAATCTCGGTCAGCCACTTGCAGTTCTGTGATCGCGATTGAGTCTGCGGCGCCGCCTTGTAGGTGGTGAGGATCATATCGCCCGCTTTCATCTTGCCGTGTTCGGGAATGGCGGTCCATGTCGGCAGCGGCGGGAACCCGTTTTCCTCCATGATGGTTGAGTAGAGTTCCATATATCCAGACTTGTTGAGTTTGTCGGGCTTGAAGCCATAGTAGACGGCGCCGCCGATCTTCTGGCCGACGTACCCGGAATAGGATTTCTTGGTGTGGGAGTAACCCTTGGCGCGGGCCTCTTCGGCGCTTTCCGCCTCGGCCTTCTTCCACTCCCAATAGACCCCCGTAGCCTCGTCAAGGATAACGCCCTCGGCCTCATACTCTTCCGGCTTGATCGCCTTTTTGTACGAGAAGTATTTAGGCTTGGCCTCCGGGTCATGCCAGACGCCCTGCTGTTTCATATACTCGAATCCGCCGGCTTCCTTGACGCCCGGCGTCTCGTTGCAGGCGATCTTGACGAACTCCTCCATCGAAGCAAAGCCGAGCGGGAACCCCATCCTCTCGGCCATTTCGCAGCAGACATCGGCGAAGTTCCTGGCTTCGCCCATCGGCTTGATCAAAGGCTGACGGATGGCGTATTCGGCGATCTGATTAGGGGACACCATGTCCTCGGTATCCCACCTTTCAAGGTAAGTGGCGTCGGGAAGGATAAGGTCGGCCAGCGCCGCCGACTCATCATAGAACGGGTTGACGCATACCGTATACGGGATCAAGGTTTCGTCTTTCAGGATGTCTATATTCTCCTGAACCTCGCCGTTGGCGTACACCGGCGTATAGCAGTACCACATATAAACGTCGGGCCGTCCGGCTTTGCCGTCCTTGATCATCTTGAGCAGGCGGTGGCTTACATGGTGCGTGGGCAGCGCCGCGTCGCCCTTGAAGCCGTCCAGGATATTCAGTTTCCTGGCCTTCGGCTTGTCTTTCGGTCCCTTATGGTATTTCCATTTGGCGTCAACGGCTTTGCAGCGACCGCCGGGGTTGTCGATGTTGCCGGTGATCGTGGCCAGCATCTGGATCGCCCGTTCGGTATCATTGCCGTTATAGTGAGCAACGGCCCCGCGATAGCTGATGACGCACGCCGGCTTGGCGGCGGCGAAGGCGACGGCGATTTCCCTGATCTTGACGGCGGGAACGCCGCTGATTTTCTCCGCCCATTCCGGCGTATAGGGAGCCAGATGCGCTTTCAGCGCCGCCACCTTTTCCTCGGTGGAGGCGCCGAAGCCGGAAGCAACCTTGCAGAACTTGAAAAGCTCCTCGCCCTCGCCTTTGTAAAGGTCTTTTTCCATGACCACGCTGCACATGGCCAGGGCCACGGCCATGTCGGTTCCCGGCCTGATCGGCATCCACTCTGTCGATTTGGCGGCGGTATTGGACATGCGCACGTCAAAAGTCACCATCTTGATTTTTCTGTCCGCCATCGCCCGCAACAGGCGGTGCGCCGTCGGGGTGTGGTTGGTATGGGCTTCCAGAACATTGGAACCGAAGTTGAGGATATAGCGGGCATTGTCGAAGTCCCAGTTATCATACGAGACGCCCCAGGTCAGCTCCTGGGCCGTCCATTTACCGCCCTCGCAGATGCTGGTGTGGTCGCCGATAGTGCCCGTTCCGTAGGCGGCCAGAAAGACATCCTTGATCAGCTTGCCGGACGAGGACTTCATCCGTCCGTAATGGAAGGCGAATTTTTCCGGCGTTCCTTCATCCCTGAGCTTCTTCAAACGCGCCGTCAACTCACCCATGGCCTCGTCCCAGGATATTCTCTTCCATTGCCCCTCGCCGCGCTTGCCGACGCGCTTCATGGGGTAGAGGATGCGATCAGGATCGTTGGCCTGATTGACGCCTGCCTGCCCCTTGGCGCACATGACGCCCTCGGTACGGATAGATTTGGGCTGGCCTTCGATCTTGACTATCTTGCCGTCCTCCACATAGCCGATCATCGGACAACGGGTTACGCAGCCCCAGCAGGCGGAGGGTATGGCGGTGCGTTCTTTCCCTGTTTTCGGCGAAAAATCCTTGCCGCCCTTGAACGTCACGCCTTGCGGCGCGGCGAGGGCCGTTCCACCGGATAAAACCGTCGCTGCGGCGGCGACGGCGGCGCCCAGTTCCAGGAATTTCCGACGGTTAAGCATCGCACCCTCCTATATTCCAACCGGGCCGGTGATCTGACCCGCAATCACCACCACATAGCGGAGCATGAAGCCGCCGAGCAGAACCACCGTCGACACCAGCATCTCCGTGCTGCGCGACGGTGAGAAATCCTTGTGGTAAAGAAGTTTCGGAAGAACGTACCTCAGCTCGACCAGCGCCGGCAGCAGCAGACCGATAAGTACGAAACCGACCCAGAACAGGGCGGCCAGACTACCCCCCGGCATGATCACGTCCACCGCGTAGCCGACATCGCCGACCGTAAGGTAGCCGAACATGACGAACAGGAAGACAATCGCCGCCTCGAACCCGATCAGCATGAGATCGGAAGCGGTCAGCAGATAACCACCGAACTGAATATTCTTGGCTTCGGAAGCCGGCGCCTCCGCATGGAGCAACGCCCTGGCGAGAAGAATCGCCGCTACGCCCGTCGATAGGGACGAAATCATGAATAACATGGCTATGATCGGCGAGTTCCAGAACGGCCTTGCCGGCATGGCGCCGAGCAGGACGCCGGTATAGATCGCCACCGCAATGCCGAAGGGAACGGTAATCCAGGCCAAGGCCCTCCTCCGGCCCGCCATCCTGTCATTCGGGGAGGCGTCATTGTCGAGGAAAGTATAAGCATAGGCAAGGCTGACGGCGATGAACGCCATCAGCAGCCATGAGCCGACCGACATCGGCGACAGGTTGATGGTAGAGAAAAGATAGAGAAATTTGAAGTAGCTCCCCGCCTCAAAAGACCCGAGTTCCAGAATCAGCAGCGCCGAACCGATCATTACCGGAAGCGGCGCGATCATGGCGCCGTAACGCGCCAGCCTGAAGTGTTGACCGCCGAACCCGCCGCCGCCGCCCCGGAGCAACACCGAGGCGCTGACCGTCGCCGCGCCCGCCCCCGTTCCCGCCAGAAAAAAATAGCCGATAATAGGTAGTCCCCAATTCAGATATTCGGTCATGACTACCTCCTCTCTTTTTGGCGACGATGGGTCGTCACGCGCATGTTCCAGCCGCGCTTGCGGTCATGCTCGTCGGCATGATCGGCGGCGATGTAGAAAACAAAAGGCTCCGTCCCCATGCCCTTGCGCAGCACCGTCACCGGATTTCTACTGATCACCTTCGATATCTCGCTGCCGGGATCGTTGAGATCGCCGAAGATACGCGCCCTGCCGGGGCAGGTGTTGACGCAAGACGGCTCAATGCCTTTCTCTATCCTGTGCAGGCAGAAGTCACATTTATCCGCCGCCCCGGTGACCGGGTTGATGAAACGGGCGTCATAGGGGCAGGCCTGAAGGCAGTATTTGCAGCCTATGCAGATGTCGGGATCGATGGCGACGATGCCGTCTTGGCGCTTGTACGTCGCCCCGGTAGGACAGACATCGGCGCAGGCCGCATGCCGACACTGGTTGCACAGACGCGGCAGGAAGCTGACGCTGACATTGGGGAAATCGCCCTTTTCGATATATTCGACCCAGGATCGGGTTAAACCCAGAGGGACATTAAACTCGCTCTTGCAGGCGACGGAGCAGGCATGACACCCGGAGCAGCGCCGGGTGTCGATGACCATGCCGTAACGGGGAGACTTGGCCGCCGTCGCCGCTCCGGCGGACGACGGCAGAGCCGCCGCTACCGCCACCGCTCCCGCGCCCAGACTCTTCACGATATCCCTGCGGGTCAGGTCGAGTTGGGAACCATTCATGACGGACCCCCCTTTTCGCAGTGGTTAAACGGATGCACTTACAGAACTACCGGTTCGCGAGTTTGGGGCTTTATCCGAACCGGGACAATGACCTGGGTTAATTTTTGAAAATTAACTCCCGGCTGATAACGAATCAAATATGGTGATCGCGCCAAATTTCCCGCCGGAGCCTTTCGATCTCGGGAATGTTTACCATGCGGCCTGAAAAGACGGCGACGCCGTCATTCTCCATTTTGCGAATAATGCGTGAGACGGATTCGGGGCGGGCGCCGACCATCGCCGCCATATCCGGGCGCGACAAAGGAAGCTCCAGCATCACGGCGCCGCTTTCCAGGATCGTTCCGTAATGCTTGATGAAGATCAGCAGCAGGTGAACGAGTCGGGTGCGCAGATCGAGCGTGATCAACTTAAGGATTTCCTCCTCGGCCTCGCCGAGAGCCTTTGAGGCGACGCGCAGGAACTGAACTCCCAGGTTCGGATTGTGGCCGATAAGCTCCCATACCGATGATTTGTCTATAAAGCAGATCGTGCTTTCTTTCAGAACCTCGGCGCCGGCCCGGTGGTTCTCTCCGGCAAGGAGGGGTCGGTAGCCGAGCGTGCTGCCCGACTCGGCCAACTGCCCCAACAGAACGGAATTGCCTTCGGCGTCAGCCTTGCGAATTCCCACCAGGCCTCTCTCAACGCAGTAAATTCCCCGGCAGGGATCGCCTTCGTGAAAAACAAACTCGCCACGGGCGTACTGTCGACAGACTTTCTTCGAGTCGAGAAACTCAAGCTCCCGTAGAGTCAAAACGCTCCACTCGGAATGATTCCTCATTTGGCAGGTGAAGCAACTCACGCGGGGTTCTGTATTCTTTTCCTTGACCATTGCCCGTTATGCTCCACGACCATGAAAACAAGATCATGCCTTCCAGTGTAGCTGTTTTTACGCCGATAGTCTTGTATATGGTTTGTCATGTCTGTTGCCGAGAACAAAAATAAAATAGAAATCCTGGTGCTGGGCGCCGGCGTGGTCGGCGTCGCCGCCGCCTATTACCTCGCTCGTCGCGGCCATCAGGTCACGGTAATCGACCGTCAGGAGGGCGTCGGCCTGGAAACCAGTTTCGCCAACGGCGGCCAGATTTCGACCGGCCACGAGCCTTGGGCAAATCCATCGACTCCTTTGAAGGCGCTGAAATGGCTGGGGCGGGACGATGCGCCGCTGCTTTACCGTCTGCACGCCGATCCGGCCCTGTGGTCGTGGAGTCTGCGCTTTCTCGCCGAGTGCCTGCCCGGCAGGACGCGCCTCAACGCCGCCCGCACGTTGCGCCTCGCCCTTTACAGCCGCAAGGCGCTGGCCGAACTGAGGGCGGAGACCGCCATCGCCTATGATCAACTGACGGGCGGCATCCTGCATGTCTATCGGGAGGCGCGTGAATATCGTCGCGCCCTGAAGCAGGCGGAACTGATGAGCGGGGCGGGATGTGAACGCCTTCCGGTGGACGCCGCCGGCTGCGTAGCGTTGGAGCCGGCGTTGGCCGTCGCCCCCGCCCTTGCCGGCGGCATCCATATCCCCGGCGACGAAAGCGGCGACGCCTACAAGTTCACGGCGAGGCTGGCCGAAATCAGCGCCGGACTCGGCGTCAACTTCCTGCACGGCGTCACGGTAAAGCGCATCCATGCCGACGGCGGCAGAATCTCCGGCGTCGAGACCGACAAGGGAATGTACCGGGCCGATGTCTTCGTTTTGGCCATTGGCAGCTACGGCGCCTTGTTGGTCAGGCCGCTGGGCATCCGCCTTCCCGTCTATCCGGTCAAAGGCTACTCGGTCACCATCCCCGTTAACGACCGGAGCAGAGCGCCCATGCTCAGCATCACCCATGACGAACTGAAACTGGTCTACAGCCGTCTCGGAGACCGTCTGCGGGCGGCGGGAACGGCGGAGTTCGCCGGTTACGATACATCCGTCAACAAAACCCGCGCCCGCTCTATCCTTGACGCGGCGCTGGAGCTGTTCCCCGGCTGCGGCGACGCCGCCCAGGCGGAGTTCTGGGCCGGGCTGCGCCCCGCCACCCCGGACGGCGCGCCCATCATCGGACCGGCGAAGTATCCCAACCTGTTTTTCAACACCGGCCACGGCGCCCTCGGCTGGACCCTGGCCTGCGGCTCCGGCCGGGTGCTGGCCGACCTGGTAAGCGGCCGGCGACCCGAAATCGACATCAGCGGCTTAGGATTAGAACGATGAATATGGACGACGTTGAAATCATTGAGAAACAAACCCCTTTCACCGGCTATTTCCGCGTTGACCGCTACCGGCTGAGGCACCGCCTGTTCGAGGGCGGGTGGAGCGGCGAGATGGTGCGCGAGGTATTCGAGCGGGGCCACGCCGCCGCCGCCATCCTTTATGACCCCGACCTCGACAAGCTGGCGTTCATCGAGCAATTCCGCCCCGGCGCCTTCGCCGCCTTTTTATCGCCCCGGTTCGGCGACGACGGATCGCCGTGGCTGATCGAAATCATCGCCGGCATCATCGAGGACGGCGAAACTCCCGAAGGCGTCGCCCGGCGCGAGGCGATGGAAGAATCAAACTGCGAAATCAGGGAGATCATTCCGGTCTGCCGCTATCTGGTCAGCCCCGGCGGCTCCTCCGAGTCGGTTTTCATCTTCTGCGGCCGGATAGACGCCGCCGCCGCCGGCGGCATCCACGGCCTGGGCGACGAACACGAAAACCTGCGGGTCATAGCAGCCACGCCGAGCGAGGCCTACCAGTGGCTGGACAGCGGGAAAATCTGCAACGCCATGACCATCATCGCCCTGCAATGGTTCAGGATCAACCGCCAAAAAGTCCGCAAACAATGGCGCAAGGATGCTTGATCGCCGGCAACAGGCGATTCATTTATTCACATGGATGAACAGGATGGACAGGATAAAAATGAAGTAAAAATCCCGAATACACATGTCTATCCATGTTTGAAATCTTTGCTTCGCGTTTAGCGGGCGGCAACCTCCCCTCCTTACCAAGGAGGGGTTGGGGGAGGTTAAGGATGCTTGATCGGGGCCGGGGCCGTCGTTAGTCTTGCGTTTTTTCTTGCCACAAGGTTCTCCCCTATGGACATCCGCGACGGTTTCCTCGAAGCCATCGGCAATACCCCGCTGATCCGTCTGCGCCGGGCTTCCGAAGTTACCGGCTGCAACATTCTGGGCAAGGCCGAGTTCGCCAATCCCGGCAGTTCGGTCAAGGACCGCGCCGCCCTGTACATCGTGCGCGACGCCGAGGAGCGCGGCGAACTCAGGCCCGGCGGCGTGATCGTCGAAGGCACCGCCGGCAACACCGGCATCGGCCTCGCCCTGGTCGGCAACGCGCTGGGCTACCGCAGCGTCATCGTCATCCCCGATACCCAGAGTCAGGAAAAGAAGGACATGCTGCGTCTGTGCGGCGCCGATCTGCGCCAGGTGCCCGCCGTGCCCTACAAGAACCCCGACAACTATGTGCGTTACTCCGCTCGGCTGGCCGAGGAAATGGCAAAAAGCGAACCTAACGGCGCCGTCTGGGCCAACCAGTTCGACAATATCGCCAACCGCCGCGCCCACTACGAAACCACCGGCCCGGAAATCTGGAGGCAGACCGAAGGCGCGGTTGACGGCTTTATTTGTTCCGTCGGCACCGGGGGAACGCTGGCCGGAGTCGCCATGGCTCTGCGCGAACGCAACAAGGACGTGGTTATCGGACTTGCCGACCCGATGGGAGCGGCGCTCTACCATTACTACAAGCACGGCGAGTTGAAGGCCGAAGGCTCGTCGATTACCGAAGGCATCGGCCAAGGCCGCATTACCAAAAATCTGGAAGGCCTCAAAATCGACGAGCCTTATCAAATCCCCGACGAGGAAGCGCTGCCGATCATCTTCGACCTGTTAAAACACGAAGGGCTGTGTCTGGGAGGATCAAGCGGCGTCAACGTCGCCGGAGCCAT
Source organism: Rhodospirillales bacterium RIFCSPLOWO2_02_FULL_58_16 (assembly GCA_001830425.1). Classification (NCBI taxonomy): domain Bacteria; kingdom Pseudomonadati; phylum Pseudomonadota; class Alphaproteobacteria; order Rhodospirillales; species Rhodospirillales bacterium RIFCSPLOWO2_02_FULL_58_16. Next base: position 15,073 of record MIAA01000014.1, on the reverse strand, counting down.
CCGGCTGGCGAAAACCCTCGGCCCCGGCCACACTATCGTCACCATCCTCGGCGACTTCGGCAACCGCTACCAAAGCAAGCTGTTCAACCCGGCCTTCCTGCGCGGCAAAAACCTGCCGTTCCCGGAGTGGATGGCGTGATTTGATGGACTGCGCCCCGGTCAAGCAAATCCATGGAAAACTTGCATGTTTTCTATAGGTCATACACAATTATGATGCATCTTGTAACTTAACCGATAGAGGAACGACCCATGCAAAGCATGACCATGGAGCAGTTACGCGCTGCTGTCAGCGCCGGCGGCGTTGTCGGCGTCACCCTGAAAGGGGAAGGCGCCGGTTTCTTTTTGGAAATCGCCACCCGCAGCGGCCAAAACGCCGTTTTATCCAAAGCACGCAGCGTTGAGCCGCGCCGCTTCGGCAATCCCACGTCCGCGCTTGTCGTGCTGCATAATATCGGCATCGCCGTTGCCCGACTCGACGCAACCCACTGGAATCCCGGCCAAAAAGACATGAGCCGGAGCCGGCAAAAACGCGCCCAAGCCATGCGCGAGGCGCATGAGGCCGCCGCCTATAACAAGCGGCTGGCCGCCGAGATTCAGGAATCCATCGACGACCCCCGGTCAAACATTCCCCATGATGAAGTCATGGCCGAGATGGACGCCGACATTGCCGCCTTGCCGGTCGCCAAGAGAAAACACGCATGAGTCACCACAGATCACATGCGTGATGGAAACGAAGAGTGACAACCAAGACCTACCGCGTTGAATGGCGACCTATGGCCCGCGAAGACTTACGCTCCATCATTCAATACATCGGCAAGGACAACCCGACGCGCGCCAAGAACTTCGGCAAGGAACTACGCGACAAGACGAAACTGCTGACCCGGCATCCCGAGCTTGGCCGACCCGGTCGCCTGCCCGGCGTCCGAGAGCTTGTTGCACATCCTAACTACATCGTTTTTTATCGTGTGCCGGACGAGGGCCGCACAGTGCAGATTTTAAGAATGAAACACGCGACACAACAAATGTCGTCAGCAAAACCAACCTTGGCGCAAGCAAAGCGCAAACCAGCCCGTTCCTAGAACCGTTTTTGCTCTCGACAATCTTATTTTGAGCACTTGGCGGAAACAATCGCCAATGCTTTCACCGCGTCTTTCAAATCGTTTTGTTGCGAGACTATAACGGTCGTCATGCCGATAAGAATTACCGCAACGGCGATGCCGGCGATGTTGGAAACAGTCGGCTTTTCATGCGTGGCTTCAGTCATCGACTTCCCCTTCTTTTACAAAAGAATCAATCCAGGCGCCTAAACGTAACCGCCATGAAACTCACCCGAAGGGTAACCTATTTTGGTCTTTGAGAAAAGAACAACTTACGAAAACATGATTTCTAGAGCACTATCCGACCAAATTGAATCATCTGCGTTGCGCATTGGCGAGGCGATCCGCAAGACGCGACGCGAAGAGCGATGCAAAAGCATCGGTCAAACGGCGCAACGAAGCGGGCGTCCGCCAAGGCGCAACCCGAAGGGCCGGGGTCTTTTCCGACGCGGGTTTGTCAAAGGGCTTGCCCGTAGTGTACGCTACGAGCCGCGCCCTTTTCCTGCCTGCGTCGAAAAATACCTCCGGCGCAGGCGGTTCAATTTGGTCAGATAGTGCTCTAAGGTAAGCCGGACGGATGGAGTATTTCGTTCAGCAGTTGCTTAACGGACTGACGCTGGGGGCCGTCTACGGCCTGATCGCCATCGGCTACACCATGGTCTACGGCATTATCGGCATGATCAATTTCGCCCACGGCGAGATATTCATGATCGGCGCCTTCATTTCGTTGATTACCATCCTGGTTTTAACGAGTCTGGGCATCGCCTGGGCGCCTGCGGCCCTGCTCATTGCGCTGTTGGTCACCATGGCGTTGACCGCCGTCTACGGCTGGGCGCTGGAGCGGATAGCCTACCGCCCGTTGCGGGGAGCGCCCCGGCTGGCCGCCCTGATTACCGCCATCGGCATGTCCATTTTCCTCCAGAACTACGCCCAGCTTCTTCAGGGCGCCAGGGTCAAGCCCCTGCCGCCGATGATCAGCGGTGGCTTCGAGATCATGAGAGCGGGCGACTTCGGCGTCACCGTCAGTTATCTGCAAATCATTATTGTCGCGCTGACGACGGCGCTGATGGCGGCGCTTTCGCTGATTATCGCCCGCACGCCGCTGGGTCGCGCCCAACGCGCCTGCGAACAGGATATGGCCATGGCCGCCCTGCTGGGGGTTAATGTCAACAGGACCATCTCGCTGACATTCATCATGGGCGCGGCGCTGGCTTCGGTGTCCGGTCTGGTTTTCCTTCTGCACTATGGAGTGATCGACTTCTATATCGGCTTCACGGCCGGCATCAAGGCGTTCACGGCGGCGGTTCTCGGCGGCATCGGTTCGCTGCCGGGAGCGATGCTGGGCGGAGTGCTGATCGGCCTTATCGAAGTCCTGTGGTCGGGCTATTTTTCAGTCGCCTACAAGGATGTCGCCGTCTTTTCAATTCTGGTCATGGCGCTGATCTTCCGGCCCACCGGACTGCTCGGCAAACCCGACCTCGAAAAGGTGTGAGGCGATGACCGCCAAAACGCAAAACTTCAATGTCTCAGCCGTAATCAAAGAGGCGGCGCTTACTGCCATGGTAGTTCTCGGCCTTACCTTCATACTGGTCGGTTTTGAGACCAAGGACAGGCCCGGCGGCCTGGAAATAGCCACCCGCTTCGATGCCGTGGCCATGGCCGTCGCCCTCGCCTTTATCGGACGCCTAGCGGCGGCTCTGCTGCGCCGGAACAGAGGTTGGCCGGCGTTGTTCATCAGCGCCGCCGTCGCCCTTGCCGCCTTGATCGGAGTCGTCGGCGGAGTTGAGTCGTTGCAACCGTTCGGCGTTCCGGTTATCGACGCCCTTGTCGCCGTTTGCGGCCTGATCATGGCTTTACGCGCCGCGTTGACGATCCGCCGCGCCAAGTTTAGCGCCGACGCTTTTGCCGGGATACACCAAGTTACCGTCTATCTAGGTCCCCTGTTGATCGCCGTCGCCCTGATCCTGCCCCTGCTGCCGTTCGCCGATCGCCGCCTGATCGATATCGCCACCCTGGTGATCACCTACGTCATGCTCGGCTGGGGCCTCAACATCGTGGTCGGGCTGGCCGGCCTGCTCGACCTCGGCTATGTCGCCTTCTACGCGGTAGGCGCTTACAGCTACGCCCTGCTGGCCCAGAATTTCGGCTGGGGATTCTGGGTCTGCCTGCCGCTGGCCGGGATCATGGCCGCCTTCGCCGGCATTCTTCTCGGCTTTCCGGTGCTGAGGCTGAGAGGGGATTATCTCGCCATCGTCACCCTCGGCTTCGGCGAGATGGTGCATGTCTTGCTGCTCAACTGGCAGCAACTCACCAACGGCCCCAACGGCATCTCCGGCATTCCTCGGCCCGGCTTCTTCGGACTGCCGTTCAAGCAGTATCCGGCGGAAGGCGAACAGACCTTCCATAGCTTCTTCGGACTGAGTTATTCGCCCATCGACCGGATTATTTTTCTTTACTATGTAATTCTGGCGCTGGCGCTGACCGCCAACGCTTTCACCATGCGCGTCCGCAAACTGCCGGTGGGACGCGCCTGGGAGGCGCTGCGCGAGGACGAAATCGCCTGCCGCTCGCTGGGCATCAACCCGCGCAACGCCAAGCTGACGGCGTTCGCCGTCGGCGCCATGTTCGCCGGGTTCGGCGGCTCGTTCTTCGCCACCCGCCAGGGGTTCATCAGCCCGGAGAGCTTTACCTTCCTGGAATCGGCGATCATTCTGGCGATTGTCGTCCTCGGCGGCATGGGCAGCCAGATCGGGGTGGCGATCGCCGCCATCCTGCTGATCGGCGTGCCTGAGTTCTTTCGGGAGCTTCAACAGTACCGCATGTTGGTTTTCGGCGGCGCCATGATGCTGATCATGGTCTTGCGGCCGTCGGGGCTTCTCGCTCACCGCGAGCCGACCATCCGCCTGCACCCCCGCCTGCCGGGCAAAAAGCGATGAACGCCCCCCTGCTGTCGGTGGAGGGCCTGACCATGCGTTTCGGCGGCCTGACGGCTGTCGATGATGTCTCCTTTAAGGCCGCCGGCAAAAAGATCACCGCCGTCATCGGCCCCAACGGCGCCGGCAAAACCACGCTGTTCAACTGCCTGACCGGCTTCTACGCGCCGAGCGCCGGCAGTCTGCGACTGAACCATCCGCGCCACGGCGACATGCGTCTGGAAGGGATGGAGAGCTTTCGCATCGCCCGGCAGGCCGGGGTGGCGCGCACCTTCCAGAACATTCGCCTGTTCCCCAACATGACGGTTCTCGAAAACCTGATCGTCGCCCAGCACAACGCCCTGATGAAGGCCTCGGCCTACACGCTGGGCGGGCTGTTCCGGCCGGCGCGTTATGATCACGCCGAGAAGCAGGCTATCGACGCCGCCCGCTACTGGCTGGACAAGGTGGGACTGACCGCGCACGCCGACATCATGGCCGGCGCCCTGCCCTACGGCGGCGGACGCCGCCTCGAAATCGCCCGCGCCATGTGCATTGACCCGGTGCTGCTGTGCCTGGACGAGCCGGCGGCGGGTCTGAACCCCAGGGAATCCGCCGACCTCAACCGATTGATCGCCTTCATCCGCGACGAGCGCGGCATCGGCGTGCTGCTGATCGAGCACGACATGAGCGTGGTCATGGAGATTTCCGACCACATCGTGGTGCTCGACTATGGTCGAAAGATCGCCGAGGGCGCGCCTCATTACATCCGCAACAACCCCGCCGTCATCCGCGCTTACCTGGGCGAGGACGCCGACGATGCTTGACGTCTCGCGGGTTCACGCCTTCTACGGCAACATCGAGGCCCTGCGCGGCGTCGATGTGAAGGTCAACGAGGGCGAGATCGTCACCCTGATCGGGGCCAACGGCGCCGGCAAATCGACGCTGCTGATGACCATCTTCGGCAGCCCCCGCGCCAAACACGGGCGCATAACCTTCGCAGGCAAGGACATCACGGCGCTGCCCACCTTCGAAATCGCCCGCTTGGGCCTGGCCCAGGCGCCGGAGGGGCGGCGGATATTTCCCCGCATGACGGTGCTGGAAAACCTGCAAATGGGCGCCGTCGCCGGCGATCCGGAGCATTTCGACAAGGACCTGGACAGGGTGTTTTGCCTGTTCCCCATCCTCATGCAGCGCCAGAGCCAGAACGGCGGCAACCTGTCGGGCGGCGAGCAGCAGATGCTGGCCATCGGCCGCGCCCTGATGAGCCGCCCCAAGCTACTGCTGCTGGACGAGCCGTCGCTGGGGCTGGCGCCGATGCTGGTGAAGCAGATATTCCGGGTGATAAAAGAGATCAACCGACACGAGAACGTCACCATCTTCATGGTCGAGCAGAACGCCTGCCACGCCCTGAAATTGGCCCACCGGGGCTATGTCATGGTCAACGGCAGGATTGCCCTAAGCGGAAGCGGCGAGGAACTGCTGGCCGACCCGGAAATCCGCGCCTCGTACCTGGAAGGCGGACGATGAGCGCATCCCTGTAATTCCCGGTCAGGCAACCGGCGCGAAGGCTCCGTCCGCCCCTATCTGCGAAAGTTCTCCGGTGCGGATATCGAAATAACAACCGTGCAGGGCAAGGCGGCGGGCGGCGACGGCCTCCATGATCCACGGAAACGTCCTCAGGTTATCAAGCGACAGCCGCACCGTCTCATGCTCGCAGGCTTCCTGACGCGCCTCCGCCGTTTCGTGCCGGAGCGCGCGCAGTCGCGCCGTCTCGGCGATTTGAACCCACGGCCTGACGAAGTCGTGAATGTGAGACGGCGTTCCGTCCAGCAGCGCATGTACGCCGCCGCAAAGCGCGTGGCCCATGACGATGATTCGCCTGACGCCGAGCACCCGCACCCCGAATTCCAGCGCCGCGCTGGTGCCGTGGTAAGCCGCGTCGGGAACGTAGGGCGGAACCAGATTAGCCACATTGCGGATGACGAACAACGTTCCCGGCGCCGCGCTGAAAATCATCTGCGGGTCAACGCGGCTGTCCGAACAGGCGATGACGAGGGTGCGCGGTTGCTGGCCTTGCCGGCTCAGGGAGCGGAAACGCTCACGCTCACGCGGCCACACCTCGGCGCGGAAACGACGATACCCTTCGATCAGTTCCTCCATGCGGTTCCTTATGGTCCAAACCCTGCCGGTGCGCCATAATTTAATCAGATGTGGAGGCATATCCGATTATGAGCTAACCTCCCCCTGCCCCCTCCTTCGCAAGGAGGTGGTGGCGATAAATGATGACGAATGAATCTGTGCGGAGGGTGACATGAACAAAAGGCGCCGCCGGCTTATCGCCGCCGCTATTGCCGTCGCCGGCGCCGTAACCGGCTTTTCCCCGGCCAAGGCGGAGGCGGATATCGCCATCGCCGTCGCCGGCCCGATAACCGGCCAGTACGCCTCGTTCGGCGAACAGATGTACAAGGGCGCCGAAACGGCGGTCGCCGACCTCAACGCCAAGGGCGGGGTGCTGGGCCGACAACTGAAGCTGATCGTCGGCGATGACGCCTGCGATCCGAAACAGGCGGTGGCCGTCGCCAACAAGATGGCCAGCGACGGCGTTGTCTTCGTCGCCGGTCATTTCTGCTCCGGCTCGTCGATACCGGCGTCCAAGGTCTACGCCGAGGAAGGCATTTTGCAGATATCCCCGGCCTCGACCAACCCGGCGCTGACCGATGAAGGCAACCCCAACGTCTTTCGCACCTGCGGCCGCGACGACCGGCAAGGCGCCGTCGCCGGCGACTATCTGGCCGACAAGTTTCCCGGCAAAAAGATCGCCATCCTTCACGACAAGACCACCTACGGCAAGGGACTGGCCGACGAGACCGGAAAACAGTTGGCGAAACGCGGCGTAAAAGAGGCCATGTACGAGGCCTACGCCGCCGGCGAAAAGGATTACTCGGCCATCGTCACCAAACTGAAAGCGGCGGCTATTGATGTTTTGTACATCGGCGGCTACCATACCGAGGCCGGGCTGATCATCCGCCAGGCCCATGAGCAGGGCTACAAGCCGCAACTGGTTTCCGGCGACGCCCTGATCGTCAGCGAGTACTGGCAGATATCCGGCGACGCCGGCGAGGGAACGCTGATGACCTTCGGCCCCGATCCGCGCCGCAACCCTGCCGCCGTTCCCGTGGTCGAGAAGCTGCGCAAGGGCGGCTACGAGCCGGAGGGCTATACGCTTTACACCTACGCCGCCATCCAGGCCTGGGCGCAAGCGGCGGAAACCGCCGGCTCCGCCGCCCCCGCCAAGGTTATTCCCGCCCTGCATTCAGGACGGTTCGACACCGTGATCGGAACCTTCGGCTTCGACAAAAAAGGCGATATAACGGCGCCGGGCTATGTGTTTTACAAGTGGAGCAAGGGCAAATACGACTACGCCGAGTAAGATGAAATAACATGAAAAAAGACACTATCCTCGCTAACGCCGGACGCCGCCCCGAAGACAACCACGGCATCGTCAATCCGCCGGTCTACCATGCGTCCACCGTCACCTTTCCCACCGTGGCGGCGCTGGAAGCGGCGATAAGGACGCCGTTCGACCAGGTCTACTACGGACGTTTCGGCACGCCGACCACGTTCGCCCTCGAAGAAGCGGTGGCGGCGCTGGAAGGCGGCGACCGGGCGATCTCCCTGCCGTCGGGGCTGGGAGCCGTCACCGTCGCGCTGATGGCCTTCCTCGAAGCCGGCGACCATCTTCTGATGACCGACAGCGTCTACAATCCCACCCGCAAGCTGTGCGACGGCATGTTGAGGGGCTTCGGCGTCGAGACCACCTACTACGATCCGATGATCGGCGGCGGCATCGCCGAATTGATCAGGCCCGACACCAGGGCGGTGTTCGTCGAATCCCCCGGCTCGCTCGGCTTCGAGGTCCAGGACATCCCGGCCATAGCCTTGGCCGCCCACGCCTGCGGGGCCGTTGTTATCATGGACAACACCTGGAGTTCAGGGTTATATTTCAACGCCTTCGGACACGGCGTTGATGTATCGGTTCAAGCGGCCACCAAGTATATCGTCGGTCATGCCGACGCCATGCTGGGTATCGTCACCACCACCCATGAGCTGTACAAGAAGGTCAAGACGGCGGCTGTCGCCATCGGCTCATGCGCCGGTCCCGATGACTGCTACCTGGGGCTGCGCGGCCTGCGCTCGTTGAGCGTTCGCCTCGCCCGTCACCAGCAGACGGCGCTGGCGCTGGCCCGTTGGCTGGCCGAGCGCCCGGAAGTCGGTCTGGTGCTGCACCCGGCGCTGGCGGGATGTCCCGGTCATGACCTGTGGCGACGGGATTTCACCGGCGCCTCCGGCTTGTTCGGGGTGGTTCTCAAGGAGGGCTACGCCGAACAGGCGGTGGCGGCCATGCTGGACGGCCTGAAGCTATACGCCATGGGCTTCAGTTGGGGCGGCTTCGAGAGCCTGATCCTGCCCCTCGACCCGGCCCGGTCCCGCACCGCTGCCGCATGGCCGCACAAGGGCCGTTACCTCCGCATCCACGCCGGACTGGAAGACCAGGACGATCTGATCAGCGATCTGGAACAGGGCCTTGAGCGACTCAACGCTTTTTGAACGCCGCGATTACTTATCCTTTGCGTTAGCTAACGAGATGCAATTACCGTTGAGGAGTCTTTGACCATGGCCGATTTTGCTCCAACCCATCCCGGCGAAGTGCTGCGGGAGGACTTTCTCAAGCCGTTGGGCTTGAGCCAGTATGCGCTGGCCAAGGCGATCAGCGTGCCGCAGATACGCATCAGCGAGATCGTCAATGCCAAGCGGGCGGTGACGCCGGACACGGCGCTCAGACTGGCCCGCTATTTCGGCGCTTCAGCCGAGTTCTGGATCGGCATGCAGGCGACCTACGATCTAGAACTGGCCCGCGACCGGTCAGGAGCCGAGATCGAGGCCGGCGTCCATCCGAGGACGGCTTGATCTGGCGAGGCGCAAGTTTCAGCGCTTTTTAGTAAACATCAGACTCAGCGCGAACAGTCCCAGCGCCGCGACGATGATCGACGGCCCGCTCGGCGCGTCGAAGACGAACGATCCCCACAGACCGGAAGCGACGGCGACGCAACCGGCGACGGAGGCCAGCGCCGCCATCTGCTCGGGCGATGAGGCCAATGAGCGGGCGGCGGCGGCGGGAATAATCAGCAACGCCGTCACCAGCAGGATGCCGACAACCTTCATCGCCAGGGCCACCACCACCGCCAGCAGCAGCATAAAGGCCAGACGCGCTCCGGCCACCGGCGCTCCTTCGACAATGGCCAGTTCCTCGTGGACGGCGGCGGCCAACAGCGGCCTCCACAGGAAAAACAGGGACGCCGCCGCTACGGCTCCGCCGCCGTAAATCCGGGCGATGTCGCCGCCGCTCACCGCCAGAATGTCGCCGAACAAATAAGACATCAGGCCGGCGCGGGGGCCTTCGATCAGCGACAGGGCGATCACCCCGAAGGCCAGCGCCCCGTGGGAAAGTATGCCGAGCAGGGTGTCGCCGGCCAGGCTTCGCATACGCTGTAATTGAGTCAGCAGCGCGGCGACGATCAGGCAGACGACGGCCACGCCGATATCGGGGCCGATGCCCAGCAGGAACCCCAGCGCCACCCCCAGCAACGCGGCGTGAGCGAGGGTGTCGCCGAAATAGGCCAGCCGCCGCCACACCATGAAGACGCCGAACGGGCCGGCGACGGCGGCGACGCCGAAACCGCCGATCAGGGCGCGGATCAGGAAATCATCCATGCTCCCCCTCCCCGCCCGCCGCCTCATTCAGAGAAACCACCTTTCCGTCGGCGTCGTGGCCGTGATCGTGATGGTGATGGTAGACGGCAAAATTAACGGCGGCGCGTTCCCCGAAGATAGTAATAAAAGCGGGATCGCGGGACACCGTTTCCGGGTGTCCGGCGCAACAGACATGGTGGTTGAGGCAAATCACATGATCGGTGGCCGCCATCACCAGATGCAGGTCATGAGACACCATCAGCACCCCGCACCCCCTGTCGTCGCGGATACGCCCGATCAGGCGGTAGAGGTCGGCCTGGCCGCCGATGTCAACGCCTTGCGCCGGTTCGTCCAGCACCAGAAGGTCGGGATTGCGCAGCAGGGCGCGGGCCAGCATCACCCGGCGCAGTTCTCCGCCCGATATCCCGGCAAGAGGGCTGTCATGGATGTGAGCGGCCCCCACCTCGTCAAGGGCGGCCATGCGCTTTCCCTTTTCGGCATGGACGCGGGGCACGCTGATCGCCATGAACCGCCCCACCGTCATCGGCAGGGACGGGTTCGGCTCCAGGCTTTGCGGCATGTAGCCGACGGTGAGTCCGGGGCGGCGCGCAACCTTTCCCCGGTCGGGCCTCTGTAGCCCCAACATCACCCGCACCAGCGTCGTCTTGCCGGCGCCGTTGGGGCCGATCAGGGTAACGATCCCGCCCGAGGGAACGGCAATGCCGACATCGTTCAGCACCGCCCTGCCGCCGAAAGCTACGCCGATGCCGGACGCCTCTATCAGCAGGGAATTATCCAAGATCATACTTCCAATCAAAAACGGTTATTATAATGCCGCTATTGCCGAAACACAGATAATTCGGAGACAACGCCTTGTTCGAGCGGGTTACGCTTTTAATCGTCATCGCCCTGTTTGCGGCGCTTCCCGCTTCGGCGGAAACGCCCAGGGTCGCCGTCAGCATCAAGCCCGTCCATTCCCTGATCGCCGGCGTCATGGAAGGCGTCGGCGTTCCCTACCTGATCGTCAAGGGAGGCGACTCGCCCCACACCTACGCCCTCAAGCCGTCGGACAGCCGACAGCTTGGTCAGGCGCAACTGGTGTTCTGGATCGGCCCGGCTATGGAAGCCTTCCTGACCAAGCCGTTGCAAGCCCTGGCGGAAAATGCCCGCATCATTGAACTCGCCGCCGATATCCCCATCAATGTCACGGCGTCGGGGCATGAACACGAAGCGGAAGAACCGGACCTCCACCTTTGGCTCGATCCCGGCAAGGCCCGCGCCATGGTCGCCGTCGCCGTCGCCGCGTTGAGCGCCGCCGACCCGCCGAACATATTTCATTACCGCGCCAACGGCCTGCGCGTTTCGCAACGCCTCGACAACCTTGACGCGGAGATGAGGCTCAAGCTGGACAAGTTGACAAACATCCCCTTTATCGTTTTTCACAACGCCTACAGTCATCTGGCGGCGGCCTACGAGCTAAACGTCGCCGGGGTTGTCGCCTTTAACCCTGAAGTGAATCCGGGACCACGCAAACTCGCCGAGTTGCGCCACAGGATCAGCCGGCTCGGCGTGCGCTGCATATTCCGCGAACCGCAATTTGACTCCAGGCTGACGGCGACGCTGGCCGAGGGGTCGGCGGTCAGGATCGGCGTCCTTGATCCCCTCGGCAGCGACATGGAAGCCGGCCCCGATCTCTATTTCAAGATGATGTCGGCGAACGCCGAATCTCTCTCCGAATGCCTCGGCCCCCCTTGACAGAATCGCCGTGAAGTCCGAATACAGGGCGCACAGTTTCACGGAGACGATTTAATGAATGACGATGCAATAAACGCGGTGCTTGACGCCCTTAAATACAACGCGGACGGTCTGGTCCCAGCCATCGCCCAGCAATACGACAGCAAAGAGGTGTTGATGATGGCCTGGATGAACCGGGACTCGGTCGCCGAAACCCTCAAAACCGGCAGGGTCTGCTATTGGTCGCGCTCCCGCAGCAAGCTGTGGCGCAAGGGCGAGGAATCCGGTCAGGTGCAGACCTTGAAGGACTTCCGCTGGGACTGCGACGCCGACACAATTCTCGTCATGGTCGATCAAAAAGGCGTGGCCTGCCACACCGGACGCAACAACTGCTTTTACAACGCCGTCAGGGACGGCAAGGCGACAGTCATCGCCGATGTCAAGATCAACCCCGACGACCTTTATCGCTAAACTCGCGGGTATTGCGCCCTTTCGGTAAAAGGCTTATACCTGCGGACGTTACCAAACGGCATCCGGGGGGATTGTGTTGGTAGGACCATCAGGCGGCATCAAGCGAATCCTCGTCGTCGACGACAGCTCGACCGTCTGCAATTTCATTTCAGCGGGGCTGTCGGACGAGGGATTTCAAGCCATTAACGCTCTCAGCATGAAGGACGCCCTGCTTCTTAACGGCGACCAGATTCATGTCGTTCTGACGGATATCTTCATGCCCGACATGGACGGGTTCGAGGGGATAGCCGAGATTCGTCGCCGCTGGAAGAACGTCTCGGTTATCGCCATGTCCGGAGGCTTTAACGGCGTCGGACGCGACGACACGCTGATCAAGGCCCGCAGGTGCGGCGCCGACGTGGTCCTTCAGAAACCTTTCAAGATCGAGCGGCTGGTGGAAAAAATCAACTACCTGCTGCAAAAGCGAAGCGCCGCGCAAGGTCAAAGATTGCGCGTGCTGGTCGTTGAGGACAGCGGCGTACAGCGCAAGGTGATTTCCCGCATGATCGAGTCTTGCGGCTATGAGGTTTACGACGCGGAAACCATGGAGGCGGCTCTCGAATCTTCCGACATCATCGGCGTCGATCTCCTGGTGACGGATATTTTCATGCCCGGCGAAGGCGGTCTGGTAGGCATAGGGAAAATTCGCAACATTTGGCCCAACATCCGCGTTATCGCCATGTCCGGAGGATGGTCGGACGCAATGGCCGGGGAGCAGACGCTGAAGGCCGCCGGCATCGTCGGCGCCGACGCCACCCTCAAAAAGCCCTTCACCCGGGAAGCGCTCGAAGGCGCCATCGGAAAAGCCCTGCAATAACGGATTCCCTCCGGCGGCGGCGTTTTCCTACTTGTTTGCATCCTTGATCATTCGGCTCATCTTTTTATCGCTGGCGATGATGTGATCAACGATCCACAGGCGCAGGGTGTCTTCCATGGCTTCCTGATCGTCCATGTTGGGGTCTCTCTCGAATTTGGTCATGAATTCCGTATAGTCGTCGAGAAGTTTTTCGTGTTCCGCCTTGTGCTCCCAATAGTGAGGATAGGCGTCGGCCTCCATGACATGTTCCTCAAGAGCAAAGTGGGCCTGCATGCGGGCGTGGATTTCGCCGAGGGTATCCTTGATCAGCTCAATATCTTTGTCCGCGCCCTTACGCCCGGCCAACTCCCGATGCAGCTTGTTGATGTCGTCAACCAGGCAGTGGTGTTCATAGTCGAGTTCCTCGATGCCGATCAGGAACTTGTCCGACCATTCGAGAGTTGGACGTTTCATCGAACCTCCTCTTTTCCATCATGGAGCCGGAACGTCCTTTATTATCCCACATCGTCGTCATAAAAGCCAGAAGCGCCCGGTTCCGGCCCGTGCGCGTTCAATCGTTCTTTGCGCCCCGCGCAATCCATTTTCGGATCACGCCTCTTTCCTCCTTGGTTAAGGGCAGCCTTTTGAAGGGCATTCTGATTTCCTTATGGGTGCGCTTGTCGAGAACCATCATCAGGGTGCTGGTGAGCGGATCGCCGGGAATGACCGCCGGCCCGTTTTTGGTCCCCTTCATGAGGCTTTCATAAGTGGTCATGTCCAGGCCGCTCTTTTCATGTCCGGCGCCGCCCGGTTGATGACATTCCAGACACTTCATCCTGAGGACGGGAAAGACATCGCTCTTAAAACCGAAATCCCCCGCCAAGACGGCGCCGGGAATCCATGCCGCCGACGCGGCGATCAATAAAATCCGAAAGACTTTATTCATTGTAAATGCCATGTCTTTGATGAGTTTAATATCATAAAATTATAGTTCAATAATTTCTCTATGGTTTTTATTCGCGACAGTCCGGTGTATCGTCTCAGGCATGATTGTATGGCGCAAATGGGTCGGCTTCAGTTGCAGAGTCGTTATGTTGTCGGCGGTTGTCCTCGGCCTGCGGATTGTTGCCGCCGTAGCGGGGGATGAGCGGGCGAGCGCGAACACCCTTGCCGCATTTTTTGAATCCGTAGTCTTCGGAGCGGAGTATGAGGATATCGCCAAATCATCGACGATGGTCAAGAAATGGCGCTCGGCCCTGCGGATCAACGTCTCGGCCTTCGGCGGTGAAATGATCGACAAGCCGGGCGGCGGCAAGGAATTAAAGCTGGAGCAACAAAAACCCCGGCCCGAGCATGTGCAGAGCATCCAAAAGCACCTGAACACGCTGGTCAAGCTGACCGGAGTCAAGACCGAAGACGGCAAGAAGACCGGGGAAAGCCACAATTTCCTGATCAAGTTCGTGCCCAGAATGGCCATGGCCGGGCCTTTCCTGTTCAAGGGCTTCACCGGCGTTACCCCTGAAATGCTCACCGGACTGGCGACGCCGGGAGTTTGTTATTTCCTGACCGCCGCCGACGGCGCCGGCGACATTATTCTGGCGGTGATCGTCGTCAACAACCAGCTTGACGATAATCAGGTTGACGCCTGCCTTCTTGAAGAAATGACCCAGGCCCTCGGACTGCCCAACGACAGCGATCTGGTCGAGCCGTCCGTTTTCAACAACAAAAGCGTGCGGCGGACATTATCGGCCAACGACGAGATTCTTCTGCGTGTCCTTTATGACAAGCGTATGCCGGCCGGAACGCCGCGCCGGCAAGCGGTTAAAATCGCCCGCGAACTGATCAGGGACATGGAGCGGGAAAAGCAATGAACCACGTTTCCCCCATGCTTCCATGGCTCAAATGGATCGGCAGTATCACCGGCATAGCGGGAGCGCTGATCATTGCCCTCAACCTGCCCGTATCGGGATGGGGGTTCATCGCCTTCCTGGTATCCTCCGGCGCGTGGCTGGCGGCGGCGACTATCCAGCGCGACACGGCGCTGGCGCTCCTGTGCGTCGCCTACATAGCCGTTGACATACTGGGCATCTACCGCTGGCTTATTGCTTAAAAATTTCACCGTGGGCCATTCCTGTCTCGTCGGGCGAAAGTTCCTCGACCGGCGTCAGGCATATCTCGTCGACCGTTAATAAGCCGGGTTGAGTGCTGATTGAGGCATTATTACGACCCATATGGCGGCGATGATTTTGTACAAAAGTTCCCTCAGCCAC
>MIAA01000013.1:41455-58803 GCA_001830425.1 Rhodospirillales bacterium RIFCSPLOWO2_02_FULL_58_16 | reverse complement strand
GGGAACTTTTGCGCCGAATCATCGCCGCCATATGGGTCGTAATAATGCCTCAATCAGCACTCAACCCGGCTTATTAACGGTCGACTACACAGATGAACACAGATTAAAAACTCCTAAAGAAAATCTGCGTAAATCTGTGCAATCTGTGGACAAAATTTGCGCCGCCCTCGGCGGCCTCGCCGTCATTAATCAAGAATAATCTTCATGCCTTCACGGGCGACGAAGGCTTCCGACCACTTTTTCTTGGCCTCCTCCTCAATCCTGTCCATGAAGTCGTCATCGTGGTCCGGCTCGTGGTGGAAGATAGCCATCCGCTTGACCCCCGCCGCTTTGCACAGGTCCACGCCCTCGTTCCAGGTGGAGTGTCCCCAGCCGACTCTGGAGGGAAACTCCGCCTCGGTGTATGTGCTGTCATAAATGACCATATCCGCGCCCTCGATAAGGTCGAGAACATTCCGGTCGGGTTTTCCGGGGACATGCTCGGTATCGGTGATGTAGCACATCGAATGTCCGTTGTATTCGATGCGATACCCCGTGGCTCCGTTAGGGTGATTAAGAGCCGTTGTTCGCACATTAACGTCCGGATACAAGGCGAATGAATCTCCGGCGTTGAAATCCTCGAACCTGATATTTGCCCGCATCGCCTCCAGAGGCACCGGGAACATGGGGCTGCCCATCTGATTGGACAGCGCCTCGCGGATTCCGCCTCTCTCCTTAAGATGGCCGGCGAGGATATGAATAGAGCGCTTGGGATCGTAGGCCGGCGCAAAAAAAGGAAAACCGTTGATGTGATCCCAATGGGTGTGAGTCAGCATCAGGTGAGCCTCGCGGATATCCTCCTTGATGAACTTGCGTCCCAAGGTGCGGATTCCGGTCCCCGCATCCAGCACAAAGAAGCGGTCGCCCACATCGACTTCAATGCAACTGGTGTTGCCGCCGTACCTGATGTGATCGGCCGAGGCGCAGGCAATGGAGCCGCGAACCCCCCAAAAGTTCAGTCTGAACGTCATTGACTCCTCGGCGCGGAAACAGGACCGCCGGCGCAAAAAACCGGCAACGGACGGATACTATTTTATTAGGGCCGATTAATACAAATATATAAATAACATGCTCTGAGCGGGCTAATTAAGAAGGCGGGCGTATTTATCGATAAACCCGACGCCGATTTTGCCGGTTACGGTGGGGAACAGCTCCAGGTGGACCGAATCGAACTTTTCCCGCAATTCCATCGTCCTTGCGCTTTCGTTTTGCCCGCCGTGGATAACGAAATCGATCATTTCGTTGACTCCGTCTTTTAATTCCTCTTCTGAGTTTCTGATAACCCGGCGACCGAAGGCGGCCAGGCGGTGTTCCTGCTCACAGATGGAAAAGGCGCGTAACTGCTCTTTGAACGAAAGCAGTTCGCCCGTCTTGATGTCCTGTTGAAGCATGGGCAAAAACAGATCGTGCTTACACCACGGCCTGGCGATGAAAGGATAAACATTGGTGTGAATCTGCGGCGTTCCGAAAGCGGCGGCGACGGCGCAAGGACCGGACGGAGTTGAAATCATAAACCGGCATTTGGCGATAATGTACAGGTCCAGCCGGTCACATCTTTTCGGGTGATGGGCGTAGTCGATGACGTTTTTCATCTCCTTGAGCCTTGACATGGACGGATCGCCGATGCGCACCACCCAACCGCCGTTGCGAACAACCTCATTAATGGCCGGTAAATATGTATTGATATCGGCGCTTCGATTGTTCGGGTAACGGTCATGCAGTGAATTCTCGCGGCAGTGAAGGCAGACGAACCAACCGTCATGCGGCACGCCTAAACCGGCCATTGCCGTTGCGCCGCGATCTTCGTCTTCCTCCGATATCTCCAGCAATGGCCGGCGACCTTGCGCTTCCCACTCTTTCTGAACGTCCATCCAGGCGAAGTCGCTCTCGATGGTCAATCCGCTTTTCGTCGGGGCATAGACCGTACTGACGCTTTCCCGAGCGGCTTTCCCGGTCATGTCGATTAATTTTTCGTCATCGAAAAGCGTGATGTATTTTTCCCAGTATTTCAGCAGCGCATTGTTGTGGAGGCTGAAGTAGCCCTTCTTCAGAAGAATTTGGGGCCGGTCTTTTCTAAGCCCCAGTTTTGACGCTTTTATGAGAAGGTCCATTTGCTTGGTGAACTCGCCGATTCGTCTGCCGACGGTCTGTTCTCTCAGGATCGTTATGCCGAGCCTTTCCGAGATGCCGTTGTCGCAATAATAATTGGTAATGGCAAAATCCTTGCCGTAATTCTCCCACGCCTCTTTCATTCTTCCGCAAAAAAATGACAGGGAGCCTCGCGCGCCGTAGAGTTCACCGAGTCCGTGATGCAGCTCCGGATTATTTTCTGAAACGGCGATAACCTTGTTTATTACGTCAAGGGCTTCCCCATATTTCTCAATGACGACCAAACTACCGATATGTCTGTAAAGCCTGGGGTCCATGGGAATTTCTCGGATATCATAAAGGCCGCGTTATGGCTAACGCCGCCGGCATATTACGTCAACTGCTTAACGACATACGCTTGTCTCCGAAGACGTTATGACTATATAACCGGCAGAGCCTGAACAAAACGCCCGGCGGCAAAGTTCAGCCCAACATGGAGAGAGTAAGTTTTTATGTCCGAAGTTGATATTTCCAAACTCAGCATCCTGATTGTTGAGGACAATGTCCATTTCCGGACGCTTGTCCGAACGATCCTTGAGGCCTTGGGCGTTAAAAACATCGAAGAGGCAAGAGACGGCGCCGAAGCTATGGACGTCCTGAA
Organism: Rhodospirillales bacterium RIFCSPLOWO2_02_FULL_58_16; assembly: GCA_001830425.1. Classification (NCBI taxonomy): domain Bacteria; kingdom Pseudomonadati; phylum Pseudomonadota; class Alphaproteobacteria; order Rhodospirillales; species Rhodospirillales bacterium RIFCSPLOWO2_02_FULL_58_16. The sequence continues at coordinate 56,015 of MIAA01000013.1, read as the reverse complement.
AAATTTCAATGCGGATATGGCCATTCTCGATTGGAAAATGGACGGAATCAACGGCGTTGAGTGTGTGCGCCGCATACGCTTCGGCAACGACAGCCGCAATAAATTCCTGCCGATTATCCTCTGTACCGGCTATACCGAGGACAGTCTGAAGCATGAAGCGCGGGATGCCGGCGCCAACGCCTTTCTGGCCAAACCCATTTCCGCGAAATCTCTGCTGTCGCGAATCACTTCGGTCATGGAGGAAAACAGGCCGTTCGTGCGGATAGACAGCTATTTCGGGCCTGATCGCCGCCGTCTTAACAAGCAGTTTGATGATACGGAGCGGCGCAAGGAGCAACCAAAGTTGATCCCCGTTGATAATAAGAGTTAAAAAATAAGCGGCGTTTATTAATAACCCATAAACCTTATTGATTAATGCTGTAAGAGTCTTGCGTTATCCGTGATTGCCCCTTGGGTTAATAAAATGGCGGAAAAAAACTATAATCTGGAAAGGCTGAATGTCCTGATCGTTGAGGATAACAAGCACATGCGCGCTCTTGTCCGCACTATTTTGCTGGCCCTCGGCGTAAAAAATGTGCTGGAAGCCGATGACGGCGCCGGAGCCTTCAAGGAATTGCGCCACTTTCCCGCCGACATCATCATCGCCGACTGGAACATGGAGCCGCTTGACGGCCTCGACTTCACCCGCATGGTGCGCACGGCCAAGGACAGCCCGAATCCTTTTGTCCCGATCATCATGCTGACCGGACATACCGAGATGAACCGGGTGCAGGAAGCCCGCGACGCCGGCATTCATGAATTCCTGGCCAAGCCGATTTCGGCCACATCTCTTTATTCGCGCTTCCGAGCCATTATCGAGCGCCCCCGACCCTTTATCCGCACGGCCGGCCGATTCGGTTACTTCGGCCCCGACCGCCGACGCAAGCAACTGCCCGGATATATGGGCGAGGAGCACCGGAAGAAAGGAGCGAGTGAAGTTGTGTCGCCGAGCGGCGGCTCGGAACTCACCCAGGCCGAAGTGGAAGCCCTTCTCAAAGGGTAAGCAGCCTTTCAGCGCGAAGGCTTTTCCGACTTTCCGGACTTTTCCGACTTGGTTGCGGGATTGGCGTTGAAATAGACAGTGCATATCTTGACCCATGTATCGACGGAGCCGGGCCGGTCAACGCTGAGATCGGGAACATGGAGACAGTAATGGTTCAGGGGAGTGCCGGACTGGGCGTCGGGATGCTTGGCCGGAACCTCATCGGCGAGGGCAATCCCGGACGCGGCAAGCGTCATCAAAGCGCACAGCGGCCACACGGCAACAGTAAAAAAATGATTCATAATTGTTCCTTCCAATGGGAGGGACAACTATAGCCGAATTTTCTTTCTAATCCTTTAAGGTCAGGGGCCAATATCAGTAACCCATAACAGCCCCCTGCACTTTCCCCTCCTTACCAAGGAGGGGTCAGGGGAGGTTGCCGCAACGCCCCCCTCCTGACCTCCCCCTTGAAGCAAGGGGGAGGATTTTTCAGAGTCACTTTTTAAGGCTGCCGGTATTATTCACCCTCGCCGTTGACGAATTTTTCCAGCCAGTGGACGTCATAGCTGCCGTTAAGAAAGTCGGCGTTCGAGGTCAGGCGCTGGTGCAGGGGGATGGTGGTGTCGATGCCGTCAATGACGAACTCCCCCAGGGCGCGGCGCAGGCGCATCAGGCATTCGTTGCGGTTGGCGCCGTGGACGATCAGCTTGGCGATCATCGAGTCGTAGTATGGTGGCACGGTATAGCCGGAATAGAGCGCCGAATCGACCCTGACGCCCAAGCCTCCGGGAGCATGGTAATCGCCGATCCGCCCTGGGGAAGGGGCAAAGGTTACCGGATGTTCGGCGTTAATGCGGCATTCGACGGCATGTCCCGACAGTTTGATATTATCCTGCGTATACCCCAGCGGCGCTCCGGCGGCGACGCGCACCATCTCGCGCACCAGATCAAGCCCGGTAATCATCTCGGTTACGGGATGTTCCACCTGTAGGCGGGTGTTCATTTCAATAAAGTAGAATTCGCCGTTCTCGTAAAGGAACTCGATGGTGCCGACGCTGCGGTAACGGATTTTTTCAATAGCCTCGACGGCGATGCGCCCGATCTTCCTGCGTTGATCGTCGTTAAGCGCCGGCGAGGGGGCTTCCTCCAGAATCTTCTGGTGGCGGCGTTGCAGCGAGCAGTCCCTTTCCCCCAGATGCACCACATTGCCCATCAGGTCGGCGAGAATCTGGATTTCGATATGGCGCGGGCATTTAAGAAATTTCTCCAGATAGACCTCGCCGTTGCCGAAGGCGGCCTTGGCCTCGGCGACGGCCGTTTTCATGGCGTCCGGCAACTCTTCGGCGTTTTCCGCCGCCTTCATGCCCTTGCCGCCGCCGCCGGCGGAGGCCTTGATCAGTACCGGATAGCCGATTTTCTTGGCCGCCTTGAGGGCTTCATCGATGCCGGCGACAGGTCCGTCGGAGCCGGGGACCACGGGGATTCCCGCTTCGCGCATTACTTTTTTGGCGGTGATCTTGTCGCCCATCATCCGGATATGTTCCGGACTTGGGCCGATAAAGATAAAGCCGTGCTTCTCGCACAGGGCGGCAAAGTCGGCGTTTTCCGACAGGAAGCCGAAACCGGGATGGATGGCGTTGGCGTTGGAGATGGTGGCGGCGGTGAGGATGGCGTTGATATTGAGGTAGCTGTCACAAGGCGCCGGCGGTCCTATGCAAATAGCCTCGTCGGCCAGCCGCACATGCATGGCGTCGGCATCGGCGGTGGAATGCACCGACACCGTGCGGATGCCCATCTCGTGACAGGCGCGCAGGATTCTCAGTGCGATCTCGCCCCGGTTGGCGATGAGTACTTTATCGAACATGGCGCGGCGGCGGCCGAAGCCGTCCTTCTACTCGATGATCAGCAGCGGCTCGCCGAATTCCACAGGCATCCCGCTGCTGACAAGGATGCGAATGACTTTTCCGGAGCGCGGCGCCTTGATCTGGTTAAACACCTTCATGGCCTCGATCAAAAGCAGGATGTCGCCCTCCTTGACCGTATCTCCGACCTTGACGAAGGGCGCGGCTTTCGGCTCGTCGGAAGTGTAGACGACGCCGACCATCGGCGAGACGATGACGCCGGGATGGTTGGCGATGGGGTTCGCTTCCTCAAACCTTGCCGAATCCGCAGAGCCGGGCGCATGGGCAAGCGGCGAGGAATGGGGGGAATGGTAAGAAACAGCGGCGGCGGGAGGCGGCTCCTTGGCGATGCGGACATGCCATTCGTCCTCGCCGTATTCGATCTCGCCGAGGCCGAGTTCCTTGAGCAGATCGGCCATCTTGCGAATCAGATCGGCGTCAATTCGGCGGGGAGCGTCGTTTTTATCAGCCATCTTTCAGCTATTCTTTCCTGGTTTCAAGAATTCTCGCCGCCGCGTCCACGGCCAACTGGTAGCCGTGACCGCCGAAGCCGCAGATCATACCGTGCGCCGCCCTGGAAACATAGGAATGATGACGGAATTCGTCACGTCGGTAAATATTGGACAGATGCACCTCGACAACAGGCAGCCGACAGGCCAGCAAAGCGTCCAGCAGCGCCACCGAGGTATGAGTATAGGCCCCGGCGTTGACGATGAGGGCCGAGAATCCGCCGTCCGCCGCCTGCTGGACCCAGTCCACCAGTTCGCCTTCCGAGTTGGTCTGGCGGAACTCGACTTGCAAATCCAGCGCGCCGGCGCGCCTGGCGGCGGCGGCCTCGATGCCGGCCAGGGTTTCCACGCCGTAGATATCCGGCTCGCGGCTGCCCAGCATGTTGAGGTTGGGTCCGTTGAGGACCAGAATGCGTTTGCTCATATCAATTACCATTCAAAAGGCCGTGTTTTATAACACGCCCCGGCTCTTGTGTAACACAGACTTTCGCTTATGTTACTCTGAGAAAAAGCTATCCGTGTAAGGTTAACATGAAACTAATTATTAACGGCGAGGAGCGCGGCTTTGACGCTCCCCTTGATGTCGAACAGTTGCTGGGCAAGATCGGGCTGGACGCCGCCAAGGTCGCCGTCGAGCGCAATCTTGAGATTGTGCCCAAATCCCGATACGCCGGCGTTATGCTGAAGGACGGCGACAAGCTGGAGGTCGTCCATTTCATCGGCGGCGGCGCTTCCGACAAGACGGAAGACACCTTCACCGTTGCCGGGCGCGTCTTCTCCTCGCGCCTGCTTGTCGGCACCGGCAAGTACAAGGACTTCGAGGAAACCAGGGATGCCATTGAGGCCTCGGGGGCCGAGATCGTCACCGTCGCCGTGCGCCGGGTCAATATCGCAGACCCTTCCCGGCCTATGCTGGTGGATTACGTCGATCCCAAGAAGTACACCTACCTGCCCAACACCGCCGGCTGCTTCACCGCCGACGAGGCCGTGCGCACCCTGCGTCTGGCCCGCGAGGCCGGCGGCTGGGACCTGGTGAAACTGGAAGTGCTGGGCGACCAAAAAACTCTCTATCCTAAGATGATCGAAACCCTGGAAGCGGCGGAGATACTGGTCAAAGAAGGCTTCAAGGTGATGGTCTACTGTTCCGACGATCCGATCATCGCCAAGCGTCTGGAGGACCTGGGCTGCGTCGCCGTTATGCCGCTAGGCTCGTTGATCGGCTCCGGCCTCGGCATCCTCAACCCGGTCGCCATTGCCATGATCAAGGAAAGCGTCTCGGTGCCTGTGCTGGTTGATGCCGGCGTCGGCGCCGCCTCGGACGCCGCAATAGCCATGGAACTGGGCTGCGACGGCGTGCTGATGAACTCCGCCATCGCCGCCGCCCGCGACCCGATTAAAATGGCCCGGGCCATGAAACTGGCCGTGGAGGCGGGACGTCTCTCCTATCTGGCCGGGCGCATGCCTAAAAGGCTTTACGCCGACCCCAGCTCGCCGCTGGCGGGATTGATTTAGATTCTTTCCGCTTTTTCCTTGACCGTAACAAGGGGCGCTGACAGCGCCGTCCATGACAGCGTCGCCCATAGACTCACGGCGTCAATGTGGGTATGATGGGACCATGACGCCGGAACGCGAGGCCGAATTATTCGTCAAGCTTGACATGTTGATGGAGATGTCTCGTCGGCAGTCTATTCTCATTGAGGACTTGGCCCAACGGGTTTCCCGCGTTGAGGGTCGAATCGAAGAGCAGTCCAGAATGTTGCAGCTTGCCCTTGGCAGCCGCGTAGCGCGCTCCAAGCCGGCCGCCTGATAATCTCTCCTGCTTTTCATTGACGACTTCCGCTTTTTCCTTGACCGTAACAAGGGGCGCTGACAGTTTCCCCGCCATGCGTATTTTTCGTCATTACGAGGAACTGCCTGAAGAAGCGCGCGGCGCTGTTGTCGCCATCGGCAACTTCGACGGCGTTCATCTCGGTCACCAGGCGGTGATCAGGGAGGCGGGACGCATCGCCAGAGCCTCCGGCTTTCCGTGGGCGGCGCTGACCTTTGAGCCTCATCCGCGCAGCGTTTTCGGCGCCGAGGCCGCTCCCTTCCGCCTTACCCCTTTCAGGACCAAGGCCCGTCATATCAAGGCGTTGGGCGTCGATATCCTGGTGGCGCTGCACTTCGACCTTGAGTTCGCCGAACGCACAGCCGAAGCTTTTGTCGATGATATCCTGGTCAACGCCCTGGGAGCGCGTCATGTGGTGTCGGGTTATGATTTCGTTTTCGGGCATGGCCGCAAGGGTAATTGCGAGTCGTTATTGCATATGGGCGGGATAGCCGGGTTCGGTTTTACCTGCGTGCGCCCGGTTGAAGATGACGCCGGGGAGGCTTATTCCTCGACCCGCGTGCGCCGATACCTGATCGACGGCAATCCTCGCGCCGCCGCCGAGGTGCTGGGCCGTCCCTTTGAAATCGAGGGTCGCGTCGAAAAAGGCGCTCAACGCGGCCATGACGTCGGCTTTCCCACCGCCAATCTGCATCTCGGCGAGTACCAATGTCCGATGAAAGGCGTTTACGCCATACGCGCCGGCATTGATATCGACGGCGAAACGGCATGGCGTGACGGAGTCGCCAACCTCGGGGAAAGGCCTACTTTTGACGGCAAGGATACCGTTCTGGAGCCGCATATTTTTGATTTCCACGAAGACCTGTATGGTAGGCACCTGCGCGTCGAGCTGATCGAATATTTGAGACCGGAAAAGAAGTTCGACGGCATTGAGGCGTTGCGGACGCAAATTGCCAAGGACTGTGAGCAAGCGCGAAAAATATTGGCGGGATGAATCGATGACCGTGGACTATAAATCAACCGTTTTCCTGCCGACTACCAACTTTCCGATGAAAGCCGACTTGCCTCGGCGCGAGCCGGAAATGCTCAGGCGCTGGGATAAAATGGGTCTGCGGAAACGACTGCGCCGGGCGGCGGCGGGCCGGGATAAGTTCACCCTCCACGACGGCCCGCCCTACGCCAACGGCCACCTGCATATCGGCCATGCGCTGAACAAGATACTCAAGGACGTAATCGTCCGCTGCCGACAGATGCAGGGCAAGGACGCCGACTTCGTGCCGGGCTGGGATTGCCACGGCCTGCCCATCGAGTGGAAGATCGAGGAGAAATACCGCAAAGCCGGCAAGGACAAGGACGAGGTGCCGATCATCAACTTCCGCCGGGAATGCCGGGAATTCGCCGACAAGTGGATTGATGTCCAGCGCGAAGAATTCAAGCGGCTGGGCTGCGGCGGCGATTGGGATAACCCGTACGCCACCATGAACTTCGCCGCCGAGGCCCAAATCGTGCGCGAACTCGGCAAGTTCCTGATGAACGGCTCGCTGTACAAGGGGGCCAAGCCCGTCCTGTGGTCGGTTGTCGAAAAGACGGCGCTGGCCGAGGCCGAAGTCGAATACCACGACTACACTTCGACCACTATCTGGGTAAAATTCCCGGTACTCAAAGCGTCGATTTCGGACTTAACAAACGCCTCCATAGTAATATGGACGACGACGCCATGGACTATTCCCGGCAACCGCGCCGTCGCCTACGGCCCCGGCATTGATTATGCGGTCATTCTGGTTAGGGAGATCGGCGAAGGCAGCCTTGCCGAAGTCGGCGACAGACTGGTGGCGGCCGAGAGCCTGCTTACCCAATTCACGCATGTCGCCAAGATCGCCGGTTATGATATCGTTTGCCGTCTCAAGGGGCATGACCTGGACGGAACCGTCTGCCGCCATCCCTTCCACGGACAAGGCTATGATTTTGCAGTCCCGGTTCTGGCCGCCGGGTTCGTCGACACCGAGACCGGAACCGGATTCGTCCATATAGCTCCCGGCCATGGCGCCGATGACTGGGAACTGGGAATGAAACACGGGATTGCCGCGCCCGACACCGTCGGCGGCGACGGCATATTTCTCGCCGATGTGCCGCTGTTCGCCGGCAAGCATGTGTACAAGGTCAATCCGGAAGTGGTGGACGCCCTCAAGGACGCAAGGGCGTTGCTGGCTTCCGGCAAGCTCGTCCACAGCTATCCCCATTCATGGCGCTCCAAGGCGCCGCTGATCTTTCGCAACACCGCCCAGTGGTTCATTTCCATGGAAAAGACCGGCTTGCGCGAAAAGGCGCTGAAGGCGGTGGATGAGACCCGTTTCATCCCCGCCGGCGGCAAAAACCGCCTGCGGGGCATGATCGAGACCCGGCCCGACTGGTGCGTCTCGCGCCAGCGCGCCTGGGGGGCGCCGATTGCCGTTTTCGTCAATAACGCCACCGGCGAACCGTTGCGCGATCAAAAAGTCATGGACCGCATCGTCGCCGTAATTGAGGCGGAGGGCGCCGACGCCTGGTTTTCCTCCGATGCAAAACGCTTCCTCGGCGACGACTACCGACCGGAAGATTACCATCAGGTTATGGACATCCTTGACGTATGGTTTGATTCGGGCTGCACGCACAGCTTTGTCCTGGAAGCCCGCGCCGATCTGCAATGGCCGGCCTCGCTATATCTGGAAGGCAGCGATCAGCACCGGGGCTGGTTCCAGTCGTCGTTGCTGGAATCCTGCGGCACCAGGGGACGCGCTCCCTTCGAGGCGATGCTTACCCACGGCTTCGTCATGGCCGAGGACGGTCACAAGATGTCAAAATCGATGAACAACGTCGTTTCGCCCCAGGACGTGATCGACGGGAACGGCGCCGACATCCTGCGCTTGTGGGTGGTGGGTTCGGACTATACCGAGGACCTGCGCATCGGCGCCGAGATCGTCAAGCAACACGCCGACATCTATCGCCGTCTGCGCAACACCCTCCGTTTTCTGCTCGGCAATCTTCAGGGGTTCACCGAGGAAGAACGCTTGCCCGCCGCCGAGATGCCGGAACTGGAGCGCTGGGTGCTGCACAGGCTTTGGGAGATGAACCGACTGTTGAGGAACTCCTGCGACAGCTTCCAGTTTCATCCCCTGTTCTCGGAACTTCACAGCTTTTGCGCCGTCGATCTTTCCGCCTTCTATTTCGATATCCGCAAGGACAGCCTCTATTGCGACCGCGCCGATTCAGTCACCCGCCGGGCGGCGCGCACGGTGCTGGACGAATTGTTCAACTGCCTCACCGCCTGGCTGGCCCCCTTCATCTGCTTCACCGCCGAGGAAGCCTGGCTGTCCCGCCATCCGGGAGACGAAGAAAGCGTGCATCTGCGCCTGTTCCCCGACATCCCCGAGGACTGGCGCAACGACGATCTGGCCGAAAAATGGCGGGGTGTGCGCGACCTGCGCCGGGTCGTCACCGGAGCGCTGGAGAAAGCCCGCGCCGACAAGAAAATCGGCTCCAGCCTTCAGGCGGCGCCGGTTATTTACGCCGATCAAAAGCGCCGGGAAATGATGGAGGGGATTGATCTGTTCGAGCTGTTCATTACTTCCGGCGCCCGTTTTGATGAAGGCGACTGCCCGCCTGACGCCTTCCGCCTTCAGGAGACGCCCGGCGTCGCCGTCGAGGTGCGTTCAGCGCCGGGCGAGAAGTGTCAACGCTGCTGGAAGGTGCTGGAAGAAGTCAACAGCAACCCGGCGCATCCGGGGACATGCGGCCGATGCGCCGCCGCCGTCGCTGATTATCCGGCATCATCATGAAATCTTCAGTAACGTTAAGCATCGGACTGGCGGTCGCCGCCCTGGTGATCATGATCGATCAGGTCAGCAAGTGGTGGATTGTCTTTAACGTCATGCGGCCTTCGCCCTACGCCATCCCGGTGACCTCGTTCTTTAATATCGTGATGACGTGGAATCGCGGCGTCAGCTTCGGCATGTTTGATTCGGCGTCATCCCTCAATAACGTAATCCTGCCGATTCTTGCCGCCGTCATTGTCGGCGTGTTGCTGGCGTGGCTGCGCCGGGCCGCCAGTTATCGGGTGACTATCGCCATCGGCATGATCATCGGCGGCGCCGTCGGCAATATCATTGACCGCATCCATTTCGGCGCGGTAGCCGACTTCCTTGACTTCCATATTGCCGGCTACCACTGGCCGGCTTTCAACGCGGCGGATTCGGGAATTACCGTCGGCGCCGTAATTCTTATCGTTGATTCCTTGTTTGACCGCGAAAAAAGTAATAACATCAAAGAAGGGGCGGAAACGAACGACGGTCGGGATAAGCAATGAGACGGACCTGGGCAATCTTGTTTTTATCGGCTGCGGCGGCGCTGATCGGCGCTTGCGGCAACCAGGACGGCCTTTTCGGGGCCAAGCCGGCGCCCGATGAGTTCGCCGTCTATTCGCGGGCGCCTCTGGCCATGCCTCCCGACTTCGCGTTGCGACCGCCGGCCCCGGGAACCCAACGTCCCCAGGATGTGATCCCCAGGGAACGGGCGGAAAAGGCTTTGCTCGGCAATCCCGAAAACACGAATAAATTCGGATTGAAGACCGCCGAAGCTTCCCCCGGCGGCAGTCCCGGCGTACAGGCCCTGCTCAAGGATACGGGCGGACTCAAAGCTGATCCGAAAATCCGCGCTACTATCACCAGCGAGATGTCGATCATGTCGCAAGGCGACAAAGGCTTTACCGAGCGCCTGCTGTCATGGACCAGGAAAAACAACCCCGAGCAAGCCGGCATCGTCATCAATCCCGACGACGAAGCCCGGCGCATAAAGGAAAATCAGGCCCAAGGGCGTCCCATCACCGCTACCCCTCCCCCGGCGGCGCCGACGATAACCCGGCGCAGCGCTCCCAAAAGCAAGGGCTTCTGGGGCAGCCTTTTCTGATTCAACCAGCGCCGTTATTGCGCCATAATCCGCCGACGCCATATACAGACGCCAAGAATATCTTTGACCAGCGGAGCGCGCATGAAGTTCGTGAAAGTTTTCCGGTGGCTGGCCGGTCTCGCCTTGCTTCTGCCGGCGTCGCCGACTAACGCCGGAGTCTTTAATCCCGAAACCTTCCCCCTGGCCAACGGCATGAAAGTGGTCGTGGTGTCCAACCACCGGGCGCCCATAGTCACTCATATGGTATGGTACAAGGTCGGCGCCGCCGATGAGCCGCCGGGCAAGTCGGGCATCGCTCATCTGCTGGAACACCTGATGTTCAAAGGCACCGAGAAAATGGCGAGCGGCGAATTCTCCAAAATTCTGGCGCGCAACGGCGGCCAGGAAAACGCCTTCACCTCCCATGATTTTACGGCCTACTATCAGAACATAGCGGCGGATCGGCTGAAGATGGTCATGGAACTGGAGGCCGACCGCATGACCAATCTGGTAATCACCCAAAAGCAGGTGGAGACCGAGCGGCTGGTTATCCTTGAGGAGCGCCGCATGCGCACCGACAACGACCCGGCGGGAGCGCTCGGCGAACATATCAACGCCGCTCTTTACCTCAATCATCCCTATCGACGGCCTATCATCGGCTGGGAGCGGGAGATCAGCGTCCTTGCCCTTGATGACGTGCGTTCCTTTTACAAAAAATGGTACGCGCCCAATAACGCCACCCTGGTGATTGCCGGCGACATCACGGCAAAACAGTTGCGTCCGTTGGCGGAGGAGACTTATGGTAAAATTCCGGCCGTTGATGAGGCCGTGCGCATCCACCCCCAGGAGCCTCCCCATAAGGCCGCCAGGCGAGTGACGGTAAAGGACGGCAGGGTGCGCCAGCCGGCCTGGAGCCGCTCCTTCCTGGCCCCCGGCTACGTCGCCGGGGAGACAGTCCATGCTTATGCCCTTGATGTGCTTTCCGAAATTCTCGGCGGCGGCGCCACTACCCGTCTCTACAAAACGCTGGTGGTGAATGAAAAATTAGCGGTTTCCGCCGGGGCCTCATACAGCCCGAATTCCCTGGGGCCGACCGACTTTACCTTTCACGCCAGTCCCCAGCCCGGCGTCGCCATGGATAAGCTGGAAGCGGCCATGGAGAGTAAAATCGCCGAATTGCTGGCCGGCGGAGTGACCGAAGCCGAAATGAAACAGGCCAAGGTCCGTATGCAGGCCGATGCCGTTTTCGCCAGAGATTCGCTCAGCACCGGGGCGCAGGCCCTCGGTTCCGCGCTCAGCGCCGGACAAACTATCGAAGACATAGAAACATGGCCGGAACGCATTGAAGCGGTAACGGTTGAACAGATCAACGCCGCCGCGCGGGCGGTCCTGGTAGAGGAAAACTCGGTGACCGCCCTGTTATTGCCGGAAGGAGTCAAACCATGAGGGCGGCGTTAGTCGTCATCGCGTTGTTTTTAATGGCGCCCCCGGCCATGGCTGTTGACGTTCAGAAGGTTGTTTCCAAGAGCGGGCTGGAGGCATGGCTGGTCGAAGATCACGCCAACCCCATCATCTCCCTGCATTTTGCCTTCAGGGGCGGCGCGGCTCTCGACCCTGACGGCAAGGAGGGAGTCGCCGACATGACGGCCTCCACGCTGGATGAAGGCGCCGGAGACATGGACAGTCAGGCCTTCCAGGGGCGTCTCGACGGTTCGGCCATCACCCTTTCCTTCAAGGCCGGCCATGATGCGATCACCGGCAGAGTGGAGACGCTGACCGCCACCCGCGATCAGGCCTTTGAATTGTTGCATCTCGCACTGACCGCGCCGCGCTTTGATCAAGAGCCGGTTTCGCGCATCCGCGATCAGATACTGGCCGCATTGAGAGTAAGCATGGAGGACCCGAGCAAAATCGCCGGGCGCAAGCTGATGGCCGTTCTGTTCCCCGGACACCCCTACGGGCGTCCGGTGGAGGGTACGCCTGAGAGCATCAGCGCCGTTACCATTGAAGACATCAGAGCTTTCGCCAAGGGGCGGCTGGCCCGCGACAATCTGGTGATCGGCGCCGTCGGCGACATAACTCCCGATGAACTTTCCCGGATTATAGAATCAACCTTCGGCGGGTTGCCGGCGAAGGCTGCGCCCTGGGAGATTCCTCAAACCAGGCCCGCATCCGACGGACGCACCGTCGTCATCGCCAAGCCGGTGCCGCAAAGCGCCGTCAGCTTCGCCCAGCAGGGGCTGAAGCGCAATGACGCCGATTTCTATGCCGCCTTTATCATCAATCATGTGCTGGGCGGAGGCGGCTTCGGCTCGCGGCTGTTCAGCGAGGTGCGCGACAAGCGGGGCCTTGCCTATTCCATCCATAGCTACTTGTATCCTCTTGACGCCGCCGCCCTGGTTTCCGGTTCCGCCGGCACCGCCAACGCCGCCGTCGCCGAGACCCTGCGTCTGGTGCGTGAAGAATGGCGAAAGATGGCCGAGCAGGGGATAAGCGAAAAAGAACTGGCCGATACCAAGACCTACCTCACCGGCTCGTTCCCTCTTCGCTTTTCCTCAAGTCAGCATATCGCTTCCATTCTCGTCAGCATGCAACTGGACAGTCTGGGCATTGACTATCTGAACAAGCGCAATTCCTACATCGAGGCGGTGACCCTTGAAGACGCCAACCGGGTGGCGAGGAGTCTGCTCAAACCCGAGACCCTCACCATGGTGGTGGTCGGCGAACCGAAAGGACTCACTGATAACAAGTAGGGGTCTTAATGTCTTGATGCGCTCTCTAATTTTCAGCGGCGGACCCTCGGCATGAGTCAGGAAAATTTCAACTTCATCCGCGAACTGGTTATGGCGCGTTCAGGATTAGTCCTGAAAGAGGAAAAAAAGTATCTGGTTGAAAGCCGCCTCCGCCCGGTGGCCGGCAAACACGGCCTGGAAGATCACCACGCCCTGATCAATTTTGTCCGCTTCAACAAGGATGAGGGCCTCATCAACGAAATCATCGACGCGATGACGACCAATGAGACCTTCTTTTTTCGCGACGGCTCGCCGTTTGTTATTTTTCGTGATTTGATTCTGCCCCATGTCATGAAGAAGAATGCCGCCGCCAGATCATTCCGCATATGGTGCTGCGCCGCGTCCACCGGTCAGGAGCCTTATACGCTGGCGATGATTCTCCGGGAAACGGCGCCGCAACTGGCGGGCTGGACCTGTGATATCGTCGCCACCGATATTTCCAGGGAATCGCTGAAAAGGGCGCGATCCGGCATCTACACCCAGTTCGAAGTGCAACGGGGCTTGCCGATGCAGATGCTGGTTAAATACTTCAGGAACAAGACCGAGATGTGGGAGATAGATTCCTCATTGCGCGCCATGGTCGATTTCAGGGAATTCAACCTGCTGGATGATTTTACGTCCCTCGGCGTTTTCGATATTGTGTTTTGCCGAAATGTTCTGATCTACTTGGAGATGGACGCCAAAACGGATATTTTGGGAAGAATCGCCGAAAGAATGCCGAAGGACGGATTCCTTTTTCTCGGCAGTTCAGAGACGGTATTGGGCATTTCGGACGCTTTCAGGTTAATCCCCGATATGCCGGGGGTCTATTCCGCCTGTCCGGTCGGAGGTCCGGCTCAAGCCGCAAGATAGAGAAGTTGTTACAGCAACCTCCCCCAACCCCTCCTTGGTAAGGAGGGGAGAAAAGTTCCTCCCCTTACGAAGGGGAGGTCAGAAGGGGTTAAATTGCGCGAAACGCGGGAAAGACAAGGAGCCGAAATACATGACTTCATTGACTGAAACATCGGCATGGAAGGCGCTTGAAGCCCACCGTAACCAAATGACGGCTACGCACATGAGCGCGCTGTTTCGCGATCATCCCGACCGCTTTGATCGCTTCTCCCTTAAGCTTGATGATTTCCTTTTTGACTATTCCAAAAATTTAGTAACTGCCGAGACCATGGAGCTGCTGCTGGCCCTCGCCCGCCAGGCCGATGTCGAGGGCCGGCGCAACCGTATGTTCACCGCCGAGCCTGTCAACAGCACCGAGGACCGCGCCGTCCTGCACACGGCGCTGAGAAACAGATCGGGCGATGCCGTTATGCTTGACGGCGTCGATGTCATGACCGAAGTCCGCGACGTGCTGGGACAGATGCGAGCCTTCGCGGTGGCCGTGCGCGGCGGCATCTGGAAGGGGCATACCGGAAAGCCGGTGTCCGATGTCGTCAACATCGGCATCGGCGGCTCCGATCTGGGTCCGGCGCTGGCGTGCGAGGCCCTTACCCCCTACCACAAACCGGGACTGAAGCCTCACTTCGTCTCCAATGTTGACGGCACTCACATGGCCGAGACTCTCAAGGGGTTAAATCCGGCGACAACCCTGTTCATTG